>CAZOBR010000028.1:0-20891 GCA_964578035.1 uncultured Gammaproteobacteria bacterium | reverse complement strand
TGGTGGCTTGCTGGGTGTGATTGTTGCCTTATATTGGTTTAGCAAAAAAATTAACCTTAGCTTTATGCAAGTTGCTGATTTTGTTGCACCAGTAGCACCATTAGGTTTGTTCTTTGGGCGCATGGGTAATTTCATCAATCAAGAACTTTGGGGCAAGACCACTGATTTGCCTTGGGGTATGGTTTTCACCAATGGTGGGCCATTGCCACGCCACCCATCAATGCTATATGAGGCTTTATTAGAAGGTTTATTATTGTTAATTTTGCTCTGGTGGCTTGCACGCAAACCGCGATCAGTGGGAGTATTATCAGGACTGTTTTTAATTGGTTATGCATTGGCACGAATGGCAGTCGAGTTTGTTCGTATACCAGACGCTCACCTTAATTATTTATTATTTGATTGGGTGACCATGGGGCACTTGTTGAGCTTGCCAATGTTGTTGCTTGGCGTATTTTTAGTAATCCGTGCGCGTTAATTGTTATTTGAGGTTTCGTATGATAAGCAAAACTAGTCAGACTATATCAATCGGCTTAGCCGCGGTGCTGAGTTTGCTTGTTAGCAGCCCCGTGTTAGCAATCAAAAAGTGTCAAGACGCGGATGGCAAATGGCATTACGGTGATGTTGCTGTCACTCAATGTAATAATGCCAAAGTTACTACTTTAACCGAACGTGGCTTTATCGAAAGCGAGCTCGACGCACCTAAAACTGCCGAAGAGTTTGAAGCTGAACAAGCAGCATTAGCTGCTGAAGAAGCCGAAAGAGAACGTTTGAAAGCCATTCAAGATGAACGAAATCGAATTTTAAGTATCTACGAAACTGAAGATGATATTGACCGCCAAAGAGATAATCAGATTAACTCTGTGCAAAGTAATATTGATGTACACAAGGCGTATCTTAAAAGTTTAGACAAACGCATTGATCGTACGCAAACGGCTTTAGCCGAAACAAAAGGCAAAAGTGTTAGAGAGAAACTGACTAAAGACTTGGAAAGCACGAAAGCGCGCAAAGAAGATTACACAAAGAATTTAGCCGGCTTGGAAACTCAAAAAGAAGAAATCATGAAGCGCTTTGAGAATGAAAAGAAAGTTTATCTAGAAATCAAAAATTCAACTAATTAGTTCAGTTAGATCTTTCTCGTTTCAAGATATTTAGTTAACTGCAATTCACAACTTCCGTGCGGCTACTCGCAAGTCTTAGACGCTTAGTCATCAGCTATCGCGGGTTTAAAGTTGCGCTGGCATCTATGGCTGGGGCGCTCAGTGTTTTGAGTTTCGCGCCATTTAATTATTATTGCTTACCTTTTATTAGCCTAGCTGTTTTGTTCTATCTTTGGCAGGACGCCACTCCCAAATTCAGTTTCATATTGGGCTATGCCTTTGGCATGGGCTTATTCTGCGTTGGTGTTTCTTGGGTTTATATTTCTTTATCAACCTACGGCGGCATGCCGCTGTGGATGGGCTCGATAGCGGTTCTTGGTTTTGCCAGTTTACCTGCGCTTACGATTGCCTGTGCAGGCGTGGCTTCAGCGATGTTAGTACCAAATGGAGGCAGTGCACGTTTGTGGCTTATGCCTGTTTTTTGGGTAATCGGCGAGTGGACAAAAAGCTGGTTTCTGACTGGTTTTCCATGGTTGGATTTCGGTTACACGCAAACGCTAAGTTGGCTCTTTTCATTTGCGCCAATTGGTGGTGTTTATTTAATTAGTGTCATCATTGCGATTTGTAGTGTCTGTTTTGTTCTTGTCGTGGTGCATCGCAAGCTGGTATTGCCGCTTGTGTGCATATTGTCCGTAATAGGCTTAAGCGCATGGACAAACACACTGCAATGGTCAACACCGGCTGGCCAGCCAATCAATATTGGTATCGTGCAAGGCAATGTGCCGATTGAACGTAAATGGCAAGCCGGCTATCGAGATAGAGTCATTAGCGAGCTTAGTGCATTAAGCCAACAAATGAATGCAGAGCAAGCAACTGATTTAATTGTTTGGCCAGAAACCGCCTTGCCCTTAACTATGCAACAAACCGATGCGGCATTTTGGCGTTCAATAACGCCCACTGGCACGGCATTGCTAAGCGGTGTTATTGATAGCCCAAGTTTGAGCGATTCGACTAATGCGTCATTATACGAAAGCTACAATGCAGCTGTTCTTCAGTGTGGTGAGCAAGACGGTGCTAAGCAGCAAATTTATCGCAAACGACATCTCGTACCATTCGGCGAATTTCTACCACTGCGCTTTTTATTCAATTGGGTGCTTGAGTACCTAGAATTTCCAATGTCTGATTTTTCATCATGGCAGGGTCAGCAAGACCTGAGCTGCAGCGATAAAATCAATGTCGGCCTATCAATCTGCTATGAAGATGCATTTGCAGCCGAAGTGCGTGATCATGTTGGCTCTGCCAGTGTGTTAGTCAATATCAGTGAAGATGCCTGGTTTGGTGATTCGTTTGCGCCGCACCAACGCTTACAAATGGGGCAAATGCGCGCTCGTGAATTGTCTAGGCCAATGGTAAGAAGTGCTAACTCAGGACCTTCTGCGTTTTTAAATGCACAAGGAGAGGTGCTTAAGAAAACCGCACAATTTGAAACAGCCACACTTACGCAAACAATCCAGCCTCAAACTGGTGACACTTTGTTCAAGAGGTTTGGCAATTGGGTGATTTATTTATGTTGGCTGCTGATCTTTATTGCAGCGATAAAGAAACTAAATTTCGCCAAGCTTTTTTAACGCCCTGTCTAAGCCAGAGAAATTAGGGCGCCTCAGTTTACGAGGTTTAGCATCTGCTGGAATCTGCCTGGCACTTGATCTTGATGAGCCGGTTTTAGCAGCCTGATCAAAGCTTTCTTGTATATCTGAATTAGAGGCCAAACCGTCGTTCAATGCGTTAGAAATATTATCGTCGTAGCTAATAATGTCTCGATTACCACTCCCGCCTTGCTTGATTAACGGTAAGCTCTCAATCGCGCCACTGCGGTTTAATAAAACTTCATGATCGCGTATTTCCTTAATCGAAACACCAGCACCTTTAATTTCCTCGCCAACGGAGTACAAACCCGATTTCTTTTTACCAGACATAATAATCGCGCGCGCCATTGTGTTGTCAGATGCCGATAGAATGCCTTGTAAGGTTAAATCCAGCGTTGTCTTCGGTGCATTTTGAACTCGCTTAGGTGGGTTTGGATCACCAAATAAATTAGCTGCAACAATATTGTTAACGCTGTAACTTGGTTGAGTGCTGACTATATTTTGTATGCTCTGTGGCGCGTAGTGAATCTTTTTAAGCTGTTGGCTATTATAAACATCCATCGCAACTAGAGCGCACACCAACAAAAAGCAAGCCAGCGCAATGCCGGTTGCAATTTTGGTGCCGTGTTTATTCCACGTGCGGTTATTAGAAATAGCGTTGATTAGCTCCATAGCTTATAGTTTAACTGAATTTAGAAAATATATTTTTGTAAAACGTAAAATATTAATAATCGTTACCAATGACATTTGGCAAACTAAAACGCAAATTTTCAGAGTTGAATCGATCGCAATGGTGGTGGATTTGGCTAGCGTATTGGAAGTTATGGTGGGTGCAGATACGGCTAAAGTTGTTTAAGAATCAAGCCTGGCTGAATAGCCAAGTCAGTGAGCTATCGGCTTCTGCAATGCCAGAAGCAAATTATCAAAAAGCAAAAGTGGCAAATACCGATACGCCAAACCTGGAAATCGCTGAGCAAATGCACGAATCCGTGCGCCTCGCAGCCAGATTACATATTTGGCAAACCGCCTGCCTACCGCGCTCAATTGTGTTGGTGAATATGTTAAAGGCCCGCGCCTTAGATGCACACGTCTGTATTGGCATTAACAAGGTTGGGCAACAATTCGCTAGCCATGCATGGGTAGAGCTAGAAGGGCAAATGGTGGCGGAACCCGAAAGCGTGCAATACGAATTTACTCCGTTATCGAACTAGATTGATGTCATAAAGTCGCCAAGCAGTCATTCAGAACGCAGTGAAGAATCTAAAAACAGATTGCCACGCTTCACTCGCAATGACAGTTGTTTGCTGTAAATGTAAGTATATATATTCTAGCTTAACTTCGATTATTTAAGTATTGAGCGTTGTACTCTGACGCTAACATTGAATACACAACATGATCCACATATTTTGTATATAGCAGCTCGCGTTGGCGTAAAGTTGCTTCATAAGTAAAGCCAAGCCGCTCAGGGACAGCCCTACTTTTTGAGTTTTTCTCGGCACAACGTATCTCGATTTTATTTAATCGTAACTCACCAAACCCGATATTTAATAGTTCTTTGACTGCTTCTGTCACGGTACCTTTTCGATTGTGCTGTTGAGCTAACCAATAACCAATTGACCCTAAATTGTTCGCCTTATCTAGTTTATGAAAGCCAGCAATGCCACAGACTGCGTCTTTGTATAGAAGGGCAAAGTGTGGTGCTCCTCCAGAAGCAGATTCTTGAACCGCGGATTTTATAAAGTCGTTGGTGTCACTAATAGACTTTATACGATCTAACCAAGGTAACCATTCACGTAAATATTCGCGATTAGAGTTTGTTAAGTTATACAGTGCTGGTCCATGCTTAAGACTCAGTGGTTGCATCAATGTATTTAGTTCCCGTCTATATTGTATTCTAGTAGTACAGACCTTGGCTGAAAATGTTAAATAAGCCTTGTGCTTTACGCGTGGTGCTTTATTTTTCTCTGTTCAATAAACTGCGTATTAGAAAATAGAGATCATGTAAAAGTGAATAGCTTACGCCCAATAGAGCCAGTCCAAATAAAACCGTCATATAAAAGGATGCGTTATTTATAGCCCACAAAAAAAACATACCAAGAAATAAAACCATCATTAGGCATATAACAATAGATTCTAATCTAGAAGTATTCTCCCCATCTAATGAAATAGAAGCATAGTGTCTTATCTTAAAGGGTAGTTTTTTCTTCACTATAATAATAAAACCGTCGCCAAGCCTAACACCGAAAAATAACCAACGACATCGGTGACTGTAGTTAGTGCGACACCACCTGCCAGTGCTGGGTCGATGTCCATCTTATCTAAGAAGATTGGGATGCAGACACCAGCTATTGCGCCCATAAATAGGTTGGCGACCATGGCGGCGGCGATGACCATGCCGAGTGGTATGTTTTGATACCAGAGGGCGGCGATGATGGCGATTATGAATGCCCAGAGTAGGCCGTTGAGTACGCCGACCATAGACTCTTTTTTTAATACATTGAACATATTGCCATAGGAGATTGTGCCCATGGCCATACCGCGAATCACGACTGTTAGGGTTTGCGTGCCAGCGTTGCCGCCCATGCTGGCGACAATCGGCATTAACACGGCCAGTGCAACGAGCTGTTGTATTGAGCCTTCGAATTGACCGATTACCCATGAGCCTAATAAGGCGGTGAGTAAATTAACGCCTAGCCATATCGCGCGGTTTGCCGAGGTTTTAACTACTGGCGCGAAAATATCGGCTTCGTCTTGCAGGCCTGCCGCGGCCATAATGTCGTGCTCGGCTTGTTCACGAATAACGTCAACTACGTCATCTACCGTGATGCGCCCGAGCAGTTCTTGCTTTTCGTTGACCACGGGTGCTGAGACTAAGTCGTAATCGGCAAACGCTTTTGCAACGTCTTCTTCTGCGTCGAGCGAATCAAAGGTGACTGGGTTTTCAATGCTGTGTTTAAGTGCCAAGTCATGTGCGGGCGCGGTAATCAAACGTTCTATAGGCAAAATGCCGGTTAAGCATTTTTGCCGATCAACTAGGTAGATTACATCGGTTTGTTCGGGTAACTCGGTCTTTAGTCGTAAGAAACGAATAATCACTTCCAGCGAGGCGTTGTCGCGCACTGAGGTGGTGTCAAGGTTCATTAAGCCGCCCGCACTGTCTTCTGGGTACGATAAAACTTCGCCTAGGCTATTGCGCGTTTCGGTATCAACCGCGAACAGTACATCGGCTAAGATTTCATCCGGCAGATCGGGGATTAAATCGGCGATGTCATCAATGTCTAACTGTTTGATTGATTCAATCAGTTCTGTGGGTTCAAGCTCTTGGGCTAAATCTTTGAATACGCCTTCGCTCAATTCGGCGAGCACTTCACCCGTGGCCGTATGTGGAATTTGCTCCCAAGCGGTTGGACGCTTTTCTGGGGTTAAGCGCTCTAGTGCGTCGGCTATATCAGCCGGGTGAGCCTCTGCGAACAGTGTAGCCACTGCCGACGTGTCATTGACGTTCAGCAATTCTACAATGTTTTCGATTGGCGGTGTGGCGTTTTGCACTGACTCTTAACATGAATAAACGATATTCATGGGCTCCCATGGTTGTTCAGTAAATTATTATAGCACCCGATCTTGCTAAGGTTTAGCGATCGGGGGTTTTGCGATCGCCTTTTACAGAGTGTTAAGTTTTACAGACTGTTTAATTTTGTTAAACGATCTCGCGCTTGACTGGGGTTTTCAGCATTTAGAACTTGCGATACCTGGTATTTCAGCTTGCTGGCATCGGTTTTTAAAATAGTTTCTTTGACGCTGAGCAAATAGGTTGCATCCATACTAAAGTGCTTAAGCCCTAGGCCAAGTAGTAGGCGGGTGTAATCTGGGTTGCCCGCCATTTCGCCGCATAAAGACACAGGAATATTGGCTTTTTCACCTGCGTTTATTACCCGCCGAATCAGCTGTAGCACCGCAGGGTGAATTGGGTCATACAAATAGTTAACGGCATCATCTACACGGTCAATCGCTAAGGTGTATTGAATTAAATCGTTTGTTCCAATCGATAAAAAGTCCAATTTCTGTGCAAATATGTCCGCCATAATTGCGGCGGCTGGCACTTCGATCATGCCACCAACGCGAATACGTGAATCAAACGCAATGCCTTCTTGTTTTAACTCTGACTTAGTTTGTTTGATGATGTTCAATACTTGATTGATCTCATCAAAACTACTGAACATCGGCACCATAATTGAAATTTTGCCAAATGCAGACGCGCGCAAAATAGCGCGTAGCTGCGGTTTGAATAAATCCATATTATTTAAACACAGACGTACGGCACGTAAACCCAATGGCGATTCGCTGGATGCTTTTTCGGGGTACCTAAACTCTAATTGTTTGTCGCCACCAATGTCTAAGGTGCGGATTACCACTGGCTTATTCATTGACGTACAGATGCGTTTATAGGCACGAAACTGTTCAGCCTCAGTGGGCGCCGCCTCACGATTCATAAACAAATATTCAGTGCGGTATAAGCCGATGCCTGCCGCGTTTACGTGTTTAACCGCTTTGACCTCGCCAGCACCTTCAATGTTGGCAAGCAAGTTAATTGATTGACCGTCGAGTGTTTTGCTGCGTTTTTGTCTGAGCGTATTTAGGGCTTTTTCACGCTCGCGAATTTTGCGTTGAATGCCTTTGTATTCTTTAAGTACTTTCTCGCTCGGCTCAATAATAATAATGCCGCGCATACCATCAACAATTAAAAGATCGTTGTCGTTAATGTATTTGCTACTGCCATGTAAACCAACAACGGCGGGCATACTTAAGCTGCGCGCAACAATGGCGGTATGCGAGATTTGGCTGCCCAAGTCGGTAACAAACGCGCCAATGCGACGCTCTTTTACAAACATGGTTTCGGCGGGTGTTAAGTCCTTGCTAATCAGAATTTTGCCAGACAGGTCTTCTTGATTAAATTGATCCAGCGTATGGCTGACGATGCCGAGCAGGTTCCGTAACACTCGGTTAGTGATGTGTTGAACGTCTTCTTTTTTGTTGCGCAGGTAGGTGTCCTGCATTTGCTCAAAGACTTTTATTAAACTGGCTGACTGTTGTTTGAGCGCATATTCCGCATTAATCAAATCGCGCTTAATTCTTTTGATCGACTCATTCACCAGCAATGGGTCTTGCAGCATCATCATGTGTGCGTTTACAAAGGCGGCGCTTTCTTTAGGCGCATCTTTGGGCAGCTGTTTTAATATCGTTTTATATTGTTTTTCGGTTTTGAGAATAGCGGCTCGAAAACGTTTAACTTCCTTTGCAATATGGGCTTTTTTTAACGTGGTTTGCGGTGTTTCAATATCACTATTGCGCAACACATAGGCAGGGCCAATTGCAATGCCACGACCAATACCTGAACCAAACAGACTTAACATGACTGTTCACTCATACTTGGGGTAGTTATTGTGTTTGCTTGTTTTATTATCACTCTGTTGTCTGCTTGTTGCATTACTCTTCTTCGTCAAAATACCCATTGATTAAGTCGCATAGGGCTGTCATAGCCTCTTGTTCATCACTGCCTTCACAACGAATATTGATTATGCTGCCTTGTGATGCGGCTAACATCATAACCGACATAATACTTTTGGCATCGGCATTGTGACCACCAAATCGAATTTGCGTACTACTCGCGTATCGGGCGGCTGTATTTACCAGTTTGGCTGCAGCGCGCGCGTGCAAACCGAGTTTGTTAACGATTTCAATATCTTGTTCGATCATAATCAGAATTAAATTACCAGTTCACGGTGACGTGCTAAGGTTTGAATAATGGCGCGATGAGAAGAATGATTCACGAAGTAGTTATGCAATCGTTCGATTAGATAAACAGAGCGGTGCTGACCACCCGTGCATCCAATTGCAACGGTAATGTAGTTGCGATTATCAGCAGCAAAGTAGGGCAGCCAATGCTCTACAAAATTTTGAATATGTACGAACATTTCATCGCACATAGGCTGGTCAGATAAAAAATCTGCTACAGGCTTGTCGCGCCCAGTTAAGGGTTTTAATTCTGGGTGCCAATGCGGGTTTGGCAGACAACGCACATCAAATACAAAGTCTGCGTCATTGGGGTTGCCGTATTTAAACCCAAACGATTGAAACAACAAGGTTAGTGAGTGTTCGTTACTGATAGCGCCATCATCACGAATAATGGTGCGTAATTCGTGCGGGGTGGTGCGTGTTGTATTAATGTGCCGATCAGCAATATCAGAAATGTGCTCAAGCAGTTTCCGCTCTTTGGCGATGGCTTCAATCAGGGAGGTGTTTTGATCAGAAAGAGGGTGTTTGCGTCGCGTTTCGCTGAAGCGTTTTAACAAGGTTGCGTCTTCAGCATCCAAGAAAATAACTCGAGTCTCAATATTCAGCGACGTGAGATTATCAAAGCTATTTTTCAGGTCACCAATGAAGTCTTGATTACGTGAATCAATACTGACGGCGCAATTGTGTTGCTCAAAACGGTTGCCTAAGACTCTTGCCGCCATGTCTGGCAATAAAGATGCCGGCATATTATCAATGCAGTAAAACCCAAGGTCTTCAAGCACTTGTAAGGCAATTGTTTTGCCTGATCCAGATGTGCCGCTGACGATATAGAATTTACTTGTGCTCATAAATACTTGGCTGCTTTGCTAGTAACGACTTAGCTCTCAATGGTATCGCTTGACCAATCGCGAATATAGTTAATCACTTGTTGTGCGCTATGCGCTGCGGCTAATTGCGCTTTGTAGTCTTGGTTAGACATTAAGCGCGCAATACTTGCGAGCAAGTTTAGGTGCTCTTGGGTTGCTTCTTGTGGTACGAGCAAACCGAATGCAAGATCAACACCTTGGTTGTCGATGCTGTCGTAATCAATTGGTTCGTTTAAAATGATAATCGCAACAACTGCTTTGCTGGTATGCGCACAGCGGCTGTGCGGTAGCGCAACACCATTGCCAATGCCAGTATTGCCGAGTTTTTCACGTTCTAACAGGCAATGGTAAATATCTTTTTCACTGAATGGTTCGGCTGATTCGTCTGAGTCGATTGATTGACCCGATTCGTTTAACAGCGGTTGGCTGAGTAAACTAGCCATTTCTTGCAACAACTTTTTACGGCTGCTGATGTCGGATTGAACGGCGATTAAGTCTGCATTTAGATGGTCATGCAGCTGGATACTAGAAGTCATAAAACGGTTAATTCTTTAAAATATGTATTGCAAGCTATGACGACTAAAAATGAATTTTTAACTAAATGTAGCTAGCTAGGTTATAGCCTTAAATTAAGCAGCTAATGAGCTCGATTTTTACGCAGAAGGTTATATGCAGGTTTTTCGAACCCATTAGCGTGCCAAGCTATTTATAAAAATAGACTGATACTAGCCAAATTGTTGTTGTTTTAGTGCGCCGCCGTGTTTGTGGTGATCGGTTACTTTTTCTTTGTGCTTACGCACTTGGGAGTCAAGTTTATCAGTTAAATCATCTATCGTGGCATACATATTCTCAGAGTCTGCATGTGCGTGCAGCGTGATCCCTTTGGCGTTTAGAGTGGCTTCAGCTTTATGATGAATTTTTTCTACGTGAAGTACCACATCAATGCTATTGAGGTGGTCAAAATGGCGTTCTATGCGTTCCATTTTTTCACTAATATAGTTTTTCATTGAATCAGTTAGATCGATTTGGTGTCCTGAGATTGTTAATTGCATTAAATACTCCTGCTCGCCGAAACGAGTGTTAGGGCAGTGCCCTGTTGCATTAGCACATACAGTCAAGCTTACCGAGCGTGAGCCGCGGGCATGCAATTAAACGTCAGACTTACACCAATGATTTTCGTTGGCTGGACGGCGCTATATGCATGCTTTCGCGGTATTTAGCCACGGTTCGTCTGGCAACTATGTGCCCTTGTTGCTCCAATTCTTGCGCAATTTTATTGTCGCTTAACGGCTTTTTCTTTGATTCCGCTTCTACCATTTTTTTAATTAAAGAACGGATTGCCGTTGAACTGGAGTCAGCGCCTTGGGTGGTGCTTAAGGCGCTGGAAAAAAAGTATTTCAATTCGAACACACCGCGCGCAGACAATAAATATTTGCCGGCGGTAGCCCGTGAAATGGTTGATTCGTGCATTTCAAGCTGGTTTGCAATGTCGTGCAATACCATTGGTTGCATATGTTCTGCGCCATGCTCAAAAAATTGTTGTTGCCGGTCCACAATTGCTTGCCCAACTAATAGTAAGGTATCGTAACGACTCATTAGGCCTTTGATGAACATTTTAGCTTGCGCTAAATTATTTTGAATGTAGTCGTTGTCTTCGGCAGTTAGGTTGTTTTTGTTTTTAAGTAAATCAGAATACGTTTGGTTTACCCGCAGTTTTGCTTGATTTTCTGGGTTAATCTGCACCTGCCATGTCTCATTTACTTTTTTAACGATTAAGTCGGGTGTAATGTGATTTTGTTTGTCGGCCTCAAATCGTGCGGTAACTCTTGGGTTAAGTTGGGTAATTATGCCAAGACTTTTGCTTAATAATTCATCGCTGACGCTAAGCTCTTTTTTTAACTTGGCAAGGTTGCGCGTTGCTAGCAAATCCATGTGATCACGGATGATTATCTTTGCTGTATCGATGGTGCTGGAGTGGCCTGTATTACTACTTTGTTCAAGTAAAATTAATAGGCGATCTTGCAGGTCAAACGCCCCAACGCCCAGTGGTTCAAGTGTGCGAATAAGGCTCAGTACTGCGTGTACTTCGTCTTCTTCGATCATCAACTGTTCATCGAACATCGCGCAGATGTCGTTTAGGCTTGTGGTCAAATAACCGTCGTCGTCTAGGCTTCTTAATATAGAGCGCGCGATCAGTTGGTCTTTGTCCGATAGGTTAGTCATTTGAACCTGCCAATTTAAATGGTCGAACAGTGACTCTGGCTGCGCTGTGTATTGCGAAAGTTCACTTGTGTCGCTATTTAGTGACCCCGCGTTTGAGGGTGTAGGGTTGCTACTAGCGATACCGTCAACTCGGTGCGACTCAAATGATTCTTGATAGTTTAATGACAAATCCTGTTCAGGTGCTAAATGGTCGGTTTGGTCAATCTGTTGATCAGGGTCGGCTGATTCACTAATCGGCTGAGGAATACCATTGTCTAGTGCGGGTGCAACGGTTGGGATCTCGGTTTCTGAGGCAATATCATTTTCAACGCGTTCCAATAAAGGATTGTCGTCGAGGGCTTGTTGAATTTCGTTTTCTAAGTCGAGTGAGGGCAGTTGCAATAGTTTAAGCGACTGCTTCAGCTGTGGAGTAAGGGTAAGCTGTTGATTAAGTTGGTTGGAGAGATTCAGTGTTAACGACTGCTTCATAAATGACTGCTTTTGCTCAACCCTTAGTTATTTCTAGTTAGTTGTTACTAGCGCGTGTTGGTTATAATTACTTATATCTTAAAGTTAGAACCTAAATATACATCACGTACGCCTTGGTGATTCAATATTTGTTTGGCGGTGCCTTCAGTGAGCACCTTTCCTTCAGATAATATATACGAGTGGTCACAAATATCCAGAGTCTCACGCACATTATGGTCGGTGATGATGATTCCAATGCCTGTGCTACGCAGATAATCGATAATTTGTTGAATATCTCCCACTGAGATTGGGTCGATGCCAGCAAAAGGCTCGTCTAATAAAATAAAGTACGGTTTTAGTGCAATTGCGCGCGCAATTTCAGCACGGCGCCGTTCGCCACCCGATAAAGATATACCTAATGTCTTACGCTTGTGGCCAATATTAAACTCTTCTAATAACTGTTCTACCCGCTGTTTGCGTTGTTGCTGGGATAAAGCTTTATCGGTTTCTAATACGGCCAAAAGATTTTCTTCGACCGTTAGTTTGCGAAAGATTGATGGTTCTTGTGGTAAGTAGCCAATCCCGAGTTTAGCCCGAGAGTGCATCGGCAAGTGACTGATGTCTTGATTATTTAACAGTATTCGACCGCTATTGCTGCGCACTAAGCCCACAACCATATAAAAACTGGTGGTTTTGCCTGCGCCATTTGGGCCAAGCAGGCCGACAACTTGACCACTCTCTACCGAGAGATTGATTTTTTTAACTACCTGCATGCCTTTATAGCTTTTGCACAGGTCCTTGGTCTCAAGGATGCTCATTGTATAACCCTACTGTTTAATCCAGAAATAAACCCGAATTTATTTTTATTCTTTATTTTAACGACAAGTTATTTTGGTTGGAGGATCAAACGAGATCGCCCAGAACGCGTCGGAACAGGTGTTGGTGTTTGTTGTTCTTCGACTTCTGCAGAGTCTTGCTCGCCGTCGTTAGATTTATTCTTGTCGTTAGATTTGTGTTGTGCTGTTATAACTGGCGGCGGCCCTTGATTTTGACCATCATCAGCAAAGTCGTCTTTAATTTTGCGCTTTGCTGGCTGAGCTTTGCTCGTGCCCGCTAAGCCCACTCCTGCTGAACCTTTGAGCTGTAGCGTGTCATTCGCCATGTTATAAACTATTGTGTCACCACGCGCGGTGTCAGGGCCTTGTTTGAGTGCCGCTTTGCCGATTAAGGTCAGTGTGTTTTTTGCTTGATTAACAATGATTTTTTGCGCCCAACCTTCTACATCATAGGGTTTATCATCGGGACGTTGCTTAAAACGAGCCAATGACCCCCAAGCGGTTGCGGTATCAACTTCGCCTTTTTTATACACGGCAAAAACTTTATCGGCCTTGATGCGCAAGGTGCCTTGAACAGCGAGAACATTGTTGGTGAACGTTCGTGTGCCATTTTTTAAGTCAAACTCAATATCATCTGCTTCTATATCAGCCGGTTGATCTCGGTCTGTGCTCAGCGCATACGCAGGTAAAATTGCCATCATAAACAGTAGACAGACAGCGGTTAGTGAACGGAAAACTGTGAGAGAAATATGTTTCATTTGGCTTATCACGTATTTTATTTTTAACTAATGCTTAAAAATATATCACAGACGCTGACTGCTAGCTGAACGAGTGATTAAAATTGTTTTTTAAAAAAGCTGCTCTTTTGACGTTTTATCTAACAAGATTCTCATGCGCTTTGCTCTAATTGTTCCGCCAGCGCCAGCGCCGTCGACTCCGGCTTCAACCACGATTCGAACGTTTCCAGTAAGTAGAATTTCATCACCGGTAGAGTTCATCCAGCCTGAGTCTGAATAGGTGTGACGTGGTGCTTGGCCTTCTTCGTATTCGATTACATGTGGATTATCGAATAGGGCGGTGTCGTCATCTGGAAAATGCGCCATGCGTTCGGCTTCAATCACAAACCGTCGTTTGCCGTCTTTATCCAAGCCTGTGGCGGTAAAATTTTCTATGTAATAGTCTGGGTCATGGCGTTCGGTAAAGTTTTGCAGTTCGGGCTTTTCTTCAAGAAAGGAGTCTTGTAAGTAAATTCCAAATAAGCCAACAATGCCAAGAATGGCCATGTATAAAAAAGGTTCTAGCTGTTTCATGTTGTTGACTAAATGATGACTAAACGATTGATTTTGCTATTAGTTTTGCCATTCAGTTCTGCTATTGGACTTGCCCAGACCCAGCGTGGTTTAGAGGGTAATTATTTTGGCTGTACAATAAAACATCGCAAATCGCTCTAACAGCACCATTGCCACCTTGTAATGGGGATACCCAATCAGCAATTTCTTGCACAATAAAATGGCCGTTTTGTACCGAAAATTTCAAACCACATTGCTGCATTACAGCCAAGTCAATCACGTCATCACCAGTGAACGCGCAGTCATCCCCCTTTAAGCCAAGTTCAGCGATTAAGTTGTTAAACACACTTAACTTATCATTGATGCCTAAATAACAATGTTTGATACCTAAATCGTTCAAGCGAGTTTGTAGTGCACCTGATTCGCGCGCCGAAATCACGCCTACATCAATGCCGGCTGTTTGCAGCATTTTTAAACCATGGCCATCTAGGGCATGAAATACTTTAATTTGCTCGCCATCTTCGCTGTAGTGTAATGTGCCATCGGTCAAGACGCCGTCGACATCAAACAACGCCAGCTTTATTTTTTTTGCTTTGCTCATGACCGAGTCGTTGACTAGGTAGGGCAGTGGCGGAAGCATATTAATCGTTTGCATAATTATCTAATGAGCGGTTTTATAAAACGCCAGCTCTTAATAGGTCTTGCATGTTGAGTGCGCCGCAGACAGTTTTGCTGTCGTGCTCGGTAACCAATATACTGCTAATTTGACTGGCTTTCATCATTGCTACTAACTCAGCCGCTAATACATCTGGCCGTACTGTGACTGGCTCTTTTGACATGACATCTTGTATTGACGCGTCTAAATTAACGCGGTCGGCCAGTGAACGACGTAAGTCACCGTCTGTGTAGATACCGAGTAGCTGATTTTGATGGTCAACGATACCGGTCATACCCAGTCCTTTACTTGACATTTCAACCAATGCGTCTGAAAGCTTAGCGGTGTTTGCAACAAGTGGAATTTCATCCCCTTTGTGCATCACGTCTTCAACGTACAATAATAGTCTGCGACCAAGCGAGCCACCTGGGTGTGAGCGCGCAAAGTCAGACTCGTCAAAGTCTCGCGCATTAAGTACTGCAATGGCCAGCGCGTCACCAATTGCCAGTGTTGCGGTGGTGCTTGCGGTGGGTGCCAAGTTCATTGGGCACGCTTCTTGTTGAATTGGAATGTTAACGAACACGTCAGATAGTTTAGCCAGCGTTGACTGTTCTGCACTGGCTAAGCCAATCAAGCTTACGCCCATGCGTTTGATAATTGGCAAAATCATCAGTACTTCGGGTGTTTCGCCAGAATTAGAAATCGCGAGCACTAAGTCTTTTGGTGTGATCATGCCTAGATCGCCATGGCTTGCTTCGCCTGGGTGCACAAAAAAGGCAGGTGTTCCGGTGCTGGCTAGCGTTGCGGCAATCTTATTCGCAATATGCCCTGATTTGCCCATACCAGTGACAACAACGCGGCCATCGCATTCTAAGATTCGTTGGCATGCCTGTTCGAAGCTTTGATCTAATTGTTCTAATTGTTGACTAATTGCGTCAGCTTCGATTTCTAAAACCTTTCGAGCAGACTCAAGAAAAGCAGCTTTTTTCATGACTTTAGCTTATCGCCGAGATTGTTAAATAGCAAATATAGGCGCCGTAAGCGGCTAGAATAAACCCACCTTCACGGCGACTAAACGCGCCTTTCGATAATCCGAAAAGGAACATTAAAATAGTGAAAGCAAACATCACAGGAAAATCGCGCCATAATGCATTAGTATCAATGGCGGTAGCTTGAATGCTGCCTGTTATCCCAAGTACGCCCAGCGTGTTGAATATATTTGAGCCGATGATGTTGCCGATTATCATGTCGTGCACACCTTTGCGTGCGGCGGCAATGGCGGCCGCAAGCTCGGGCAGGCTGGTGCCAATAGCCACAATTGTTAAGCCAATAACCAGCTCGCCTACGCCGAGAAACTCGGCGATCGCAACCGCGCCTTGCACTAACATTCGAGAAGCCAGCATTAACAATATAATGCTACCAATCGTAAACAACACGGCAGTAAGTGTGCTTTTGCCCTTGGGGTGATTAATTCGACTTAGATCGAGATCATGTGGGTCGTCAACCTCTTTGCTTAAATCGGGTTCACCACCCGCACCTTCAGAGTGGCGTGCTGACCAGTATAAGTAAGCAAAAAGCAGTACTAGCAATAAAATGCCATCTAAATTAGACAGTAAGCCGTCACTTACGAGGAAGATAGCTAATGCGCCTGAGAGGATAACAATTGGAATATCAACAATGGCTGTTGTACGTGCCACAGGCAGTGATTTTACTAAGGCTGCGCTACCAAGCACTAAGCCAATATTAGTAATATTAGACCCAAGTGCATTGCCGAGTGCTAAGTTCCCTTTGTTGTTTAATGCCGCTACGGCCGATACAAACATTTCGGGGGCTGACGTACCAAAGCCGACCACAACTATGCCGATTAAGAATGATGATACGCCCAGGCGAACACCCAGCTCTGAGGCATTATCAACCAGTAAGTCTGCGCTCCACATAAGCAATAAGAACCCAGCTAAAACAAGGGCAATAGGAACAATCAGCATATTTTAATGTCTCTTACAAACGGCTATATCAAAACAGACGCTAGTGTGTTGTTTTAGCTTACAGAATGCAACTGAGAATCGTCGTTTTACCGTCAAGCTTGGTGAGTTTTAATGAAAAAGTAGTTCAATATATAACAACCCATTGTTTGATCCGAGTCAAAACAGCATTATCTACTTGGTTTGTAGGCAGATAGCCTTATATAGGGTCTTACGTTGTCTAACCGAGTTATATAAAGCGTTATTTTACATAGAGTCACAATAACACTACATTAAATTGTTAAGCTTGTGTTCATTATGAATGAGGCACAATGCGAGCTGTTAGTATTGCAATGTGTTGATAACACTTACTTTCAATTATTTGTTTCCAATAAAAATTTTAAATCCAGTTCGATAACCTAATCGGAGTATTTATGAAGTCATTTCAATCTGTTTTTTCTCAATTAGCACCTGTTCAAGTAACTGCGGCTAAGTTTGCGATGTTGGTCGTTACTGTTTTAAGCCTAGTCAGTTTTTCTGCTAATAGCCATGCCGAACAAGTAGCCCCCGAGCAGGTCGTAAAAAATACGGTTGATGCGATTGTGAATAATATTCAAAGCAATCGCGCTGAGTATGAAAATGACAGTGCCGCATTGCATCAGATGCTGGAAGACACCTTAGTGCCAGCATTGCATGTGCCACGTATGTCTAACCTTATTTTAGGTAAAAAATATTCACGACTTGCGAGCGATCAACAAAAAGAAGATTTTGCCGATGTGTTTAAAACGTTTTTGATGAAAAGCTATGCGGCCGCTCTGTTAGAGTATACCGGCGATCAAAAGGTTGTTTACCAACCAGTTAATGCTGCGCCGGGTGCCGACAAAGTTAAAGTTCAAGCCGATTTGATTTCTGCTGGTGGCGCAACCTATCCGATTACCTTGTTTATGAGCAATCGCAAAGATACTCGCTGGCGTGCTTACAATATGGATGTTGCGGGCATTAATTTTATTTTGACCTACCGAGCGACTTTTGGCGCCATACTTGAAACTAAAGGAATTGACGGATTGATTGAAGATCTGCGCGCTAAAAATGCGCGACTGTAAATCAGTAATCATTTAGTCATAAATTCAATTAAAATAACGTTGGTTGGGTGCTGCTCGGCCAACGTTTTTATATTTAAAAGACCCGAATAAACTAAATACAAATCCAACAATGAACGCAATACAAGTCAACGGCGTAGTGAAGAACTATGGTGAACTACGTGCACTTAACAAGATTGATTTAAGCATTGCGCAAGGTGAGTTCTTTGGTCTGCTGGGCCCAAATGGCGCGGGTAAGTCGACATTAATCAGTGCATTGGCTGGTTTGTTGCCCGTGGATCAAGGCAGCCTGTCGATTTTGGGTGCTGATGTTAAACAAGATTATCGGCAAGCCCGCGCTAACTTAGGGGTTGTTCCACAAGAAATTGTGATGGATCCGTTTTTTACGGTGCGCGAGACTTTGGAATTTCAATCCGGTTATTTTGGTATTAATGATAATCGTGAGTGGATTGATGAACTGCTTGAGCAGCTCAATCTAAGCGATAAAGCCGATACTAATATGCGTAAACTTTCGGGTGGTATGAAGCGGCGCGTATTAATTGCACAAGCGTTGGTGCATAAGCCGCCGGTATTGGTGTTGGATGAACCAACCGCAGGCGTGGATGTTGAATTACGACAATCTATGTGGCGTTTTATTCGCCGCTTGCATAAAGAGGGTCACACGATAGTGCTGACCACGCACTATTTGGAAGAGGCAGAAGAATTGTGCGACCGAATAGCGATTATCAATCGTGGTGAAATTATTGCGCTGGAAACTAAAGAAGACCTATTGGCGCGTGGTTTGGGTTGTAAATTATTAGTGCGTGCTAATCACACCATTGAATCGATACCGAATGATTTACAAGAGCGTGTGTTGCGTTTAGAAAATAATGAAGTTGAATTAAGTATTCATCGAGACAATGACTCAGTCATGGAAATACTCGACCGCCTACGTGCTGCTTCGGTGGCGATTAATTATGTTTCGGTGATTAATGACAGCTTGCAAGATGTGTTTGTGCAATTAACTGGCGAAAGCGAATAAGAGGGTAATGAGTATGAATACGATTGCTTGTTATACGCTGTTTCGAAAAGAGATTGCGCGATTTGTCAAAGTCTGGTTACAAACGGTGTTAGCGCCAATCGTAACCGCCTTACTTTATTTGTTAGTCTTTGGTCATGTGCTTGAAGGCCGTGTTGAGGTATTTGACGGCGTTAGCTATACCGCATTTTTGATCCCGGGATTATTGATGATGACCGTGATTCAAAATGCGTTTGCGAATACATCATCTAGTTTAATTCAGTCCAAAGTAATGGGCAGCTTGATCTTTATTTTATTGCCGCCATTTTCCGCGTTTGAAATGTTTCTGGCTTATGTCGGCGCCGCCATTGTGCGTGGTATTGCGGTAGGTGTTGGGGTGTTCTTGTTAGCGGTGTTTTATGTCAAAGTGCCGATTGATAACTTCTTTATTGTGATGTTATTCGCGATTCTTGGCAGCTATGTGATGGGTGCTCTTGGTTTAATTGCCGGCATGTTAGCGGAAAAATTTGATCAAATTGCGGCGTTTCAAAGCTTTCTGATTATGCCGCTAACGTTTTTAAGTGGCGTGTTCTATTCAATTAACTCGCTTCCGCCAATTTGGCAAGCCTTGTCTAAATGGAACCCATTCTTTTATATGATTGATGGTTTTCGTTATGGTTTTTTTGGCCAGTCCGATCAACCCATATTAATTAGCGCGTTGGCAATGTTTGTAGCGGCGGTTTTGGTAACAATCGTTTGTGTTTTGTTGTTACGCAACGGTCAGAAATTACGTAACTCTTAATGATATAAATAGTCACCTAAATGGGCGCACAAACAAGTCTGCCAAATTAACGGTAAATTAAGGGTAATTCACCTCCATAGCTGGCTGAATATAAGGCTTTCGGTTATTCTAGCGCGCTAAGCGATATTCCAATTCGAAGACGACAGAATATCTTTTTATAAACTGAAAATTGTATCGTGCTTAGCCACGAAAAACTTAACCCTCGCGCTGCGATTATGAGGTAGTGAAAATGGTAACTCCTGAACAATTACAAGGCTGGATAGAAACTGGTTTTGAAGGTGCAAATATTACTGTTGAAGGCGATGGCCATCATTTTGAAGCGGTGATCGTGGCACAAGAGTTTGAAGGTAAGTCACGTATTCAGCGGCACCAGCTTGTTTATGCAGCGCTGGGTGACAAAATGAAAGCAGAGGTTCATGCACTTTCAATGAAAACCCTAACGCCGTCTGAAGCTTCATCTTAAGATCTTGTTTAAGGCACTGTTTTATTAGTGACTTTACAAAGTATTCATTAACAAATTTAACTTATTTAAATAGCGAGTAAGATCATGACCGATCAAGTATCAATGCAAGACCAAATCAAACAAACCGTGACGGATAATCCCGTTGTACTGTTTATGAAGGGTAACGCGAGTTTTCCGCAATGTGGCTTTTCAGGCAAAGCAATTCAAATTCTACAAGCGCTGGAAACTGAATTCGTTACAGTAGACGTACTGAGTAACGACCAAGTTCGTGAAGGCATTAAACAATATTCAAACTGGCCAACGATTCCGCAGCTTTATATTAACGGCGAGTTTGTCGGTGGCTGTGACATCATGACCGAGATGTACGAAGCCGGTGAGTTAAAGCAAGCGCTTGATGCGTAAACTTTTTATTAAAGCATTCAGTTTAAAAAACCTTCCGTTTCAAAAATAAGCTAACAGGCATTTCATGGATAAATTAATCGTAACGGGTGCTGGCCCACTGGATGGTGAGGTTATTATCTCGGGTGCCAAGAATGCTGCACTGCCAATTTTAATTTCATCTTTGTTGGTGGATGGCAAGCTCACGTTGAGCAATGTGCCACACTTGCAAGACATCACCACGACGATGAGCTTGCTCTCGTACTTAGGTGTTGAGATGGAAATTGATGAGCGCATGAATATTTTTCAGCTTACCTCTCATGCTCATCAGTTCATGC
>CAZOBR010000027.1:17743-20934 GCA_964578035.1 uncultured Gammaproteobacteria bacterium | reverse complement strand
TGGCGGCTAATAAGGCAATTGCTGTTAACGCCAATTCTTTAACGATTGCCTTAGCAGATATGCCATTTGTGACTTCTGAGCATCTTAGTAAAATAAAATCACTTGCAGATAACGCCAACGCAGTCGTATCAAACAATGGAATTAACAACAGTCCACCAGCGCTGTTTAGTGCTCAGTTATTCGAAGAGCTAAAAAAAATTGAGGGTGATCAAGGCGCACTAGCATTATTAAAAACCATCGAAAACGTGCGACAGCTTGAAACAGAGCCTGATTTACTGCGTGATATCGATACAAGGCAAATGCTAAAGGGTTATTTGTGATTAAACTGCCGGCCTTATTTTTTATCACTGCCCTACTCTACGCCGCCGTGGGCTTTGGCGGCGGCTCTACTTACAATGCGCTATTGGTATTGGTCGATACGGATTATCTGATTCTGCCGAGCATTGCCTTAATCTGTAATTTAATTGTGGTAACGGGTGGCACTTGGCGCTTTCATAATCAAGGCATGATTCCTTGGCGCAAGGTTTGGCCATTATTTGCTGTTTCTGTGCCGCTTGCTTGGTTGGGTGGGCGCATACAAATAAGTGAAACGGTATTTGTATTTGTGTTGGGCACAGCTTTGTTGCTTGCGAGCTTAACCATGCTATTACAAAACGCATTCACTCAGCGTAAAACAAATGATGAGCTTAATACAAGCAATGAGTCTGGCCATTTTATGCCAATAATTGGTGGCGGCTTGGGACTACTCTCGGGTCTTGTGGGCATTGGCGGTGGAATTTTTTTAGCCCCGATATTACATTTAACGAATTGGGGTCGCGCCAAGGCGATTGCAGGCGTTTGCAGTGCGTTTATTTTAGTGAATTCGCTTGCAGGTTTATTAGGTCAAATAAGCAAACTACAGAGTAACCATCAGCTATCTGGCTTATTAGAATACTGGCCGCTTTTTATTGCCGTGTTAATTGGCGGGCAAATTGGCAGCGCTCTTGGCAGCACTTGGTTAAACCCTAAATGGGTGCGCTTGATAACAGCGGCACTTATTTTACTTGTAGCGCTAAGACTGCTCGCTCGGTCATTCGCCTAGTTTTCTTTAAACTCTAATAGCACTAAATTCTAACAGCACTAAATTCTAACAGCTCTGTGGCTGACGATTGATATTCAGCAGTTAATTCGGCCAATACGGATATCGCAATTTCAGCCGGCGTTCGAGCTTGAATCGCCAAACCAACCGGTCCATGCACACGGCTTGCTACTGATTTAGAAACTCCCTGCTCGTGTAATAAATTAAGCCTAATTTGCTGCGTTAAGCGGCTACCGAGCGCGCCAATGTAATACACATTGGTGCTTAAAAAATATTGCAGCATTTGCGTTTCACGCTCATGCTCATGAAACATTAAAACGACTGCTGTCCAAGCATCACAGAGTAGCGCTTCGATTTGGGTTTGGCTTTCAAGTAGCTCAGCTGCGTCGGTGTATTGCAACACATCGTTTAGAGTTTGCCGATCTGGCGTTAATACTTGCAGTTGATAGTCTGCTTGAATGGCTAACGCTGTTAACGCCGCAACCGATGGGCCTGCGCCAACAATAATTAAACGCCGTTGCGGTACATACCAACGACGGAAATTAGACGGTTCTAGGTCATCAGCATCGGCTGAACGTAATTGGCTTTGGGCATTCTGTTGCAATGATGTTTCAAGGCCTGCGAGCTGACGTTGCGCTTGGCAATCTAATAAGGTTTGAACAAGCTCCGCGTTTAAGCTTTGATCAAAACACACATCAATACCCGCACCGCAAGGCAATTGAATATCAAGATAGGGTGACCCGACACCATAACGCACGATTCTATTTTGCTCATGCTTAATGGTTGCCACGGCCTCGTCAGCAATAGCCTGCTCTGCGCAACCGCCACTTAAATAACCAAACCATTCACCATTTTCAGCAACAGCCATTTGGCTGCCCACTGGGCGCGGCGATGTATTGTCGGCATGATAAAGCGTGGCTAAACAAACTCGTTGACCTTGCGACAACCAGCCTTGCAATTTAGGCAATACATTTTCAACCGTTATCTTTTGAGGTGTTTGTTTGAGCAATTCTTGACGTGAAGAACTAGACATATCTGACAGTATTTATAGCGGAATTATTACTGAGTTTATACCCAATGAATCGAGCAAGTTAAAAAAGTGAACACGAGCATTGTAAAACAAACACGATAAAGGTCATACTCGGATAATTGATTGAACAAAAAACCTAATTTGCGAGATATTAAATGGCCAACGTTGCTTTTATCGGCTTGGGTGTGATGGGTTTCCCAATGGCGGGTCACCTTACCAAAGCTGGGCACACTGTTAATGTGTTTAACCGAACAACCAGCGTGTCTGAAGATTGGGTTAAACAATACTCCGGCACGGCCTTTACCAGCCCTAGAGATGCCGCAACAGATACAGACTTTGTGTTTGTCTGCGTCGGCAATGACGATGATGTGCGTTCAGTTTGTTATGGCGATGATGGTGTGTTTGCTGGCTTAAGCGAAGGCGCGTATTTGGTTGATCACACCACAGCGTCACCAGCGTTGGCACGTGAGTTAGCACAAGCAGCTTCGGCACAAAACAGTATTTTTTTTGATGCGCCAGTCTCAGGGGGGCAAGCAGGCGCCGAGAATGGTCAGCTGACTATTATGTGTGGTGGTGATCAAACTCAGTTTGAAACGCTTCAGTCCGTGTTGGCAGCATATGCCAGATTTTCTCAATTAATGGGAGATGCCGGTGCTGGGCAACTAGCCAAGATGGCCAATCAAATTTGCCTGGGCGGCTTGTTGCAAAGCTTGTCCGAAGCACTGTTGTTTGCGCAAAGCGCCAATTTGGATATTGATAAGTTAATTGAGACTATCTCGCAAGGCGCAGTTGGTTCATGGCAAATGGAGAACCGCTATCGAACCATGGCGGATGGCGAATACGAACATGGCTTTGCGGTTGATTTAATGCGCAAAGATTTGAATATTGTTAAAAATGAAGTGGAAAAACTGGGTATCGATTTACCGTTGACCCAACAGATCGATGAACATTACAAAGAGATTCAAGAACTGGGTGGTGGCCGCTGGGATACATCAAGCTTAATGTATCGACTTAAGTATTTGCAAAACACTTAGCGAACACATCTCTCAAGACTGCTTTATTTGCGCGCAAGTGCTTTATATT
>CAZOBR010000027.1:7120-17643 GCA_964578035.1 uncultured Gammaproteobacteria bacterium | reverse complement strand
TACGCGCAAGGGCTTTTATTTACGCGCAAGGGCTTTTATTTACGCGCAAGGGCTTTTATTTACGCGCAAGGGCTTGATACGCAATTGCGGCGAAAATGAATGCGCCGCCAATTAATGTTGTGGCGCTGGGCACTTCGCCCACGCCCAGCCATACCCAAATTGGGCTGAGCACTACTTCTAACATTGCGAGCAATGAGATTTGTGCGGCGGGTACGTATTTAGCACCCAATACAATACAAATGCCGCCTAGCCCAAGTTGGAATACACCCAGCAATAAACAAATGACTAAATCATGCATAGATATGCTCGCACCAATGACAAAATAGCTTAACAACATCAACACGAGATAACTGCCCCAGCATGTGGCAACAATGTTGTCACCTTTGCCGATTAAACGCAGGCATACGGTAAAACTTGCGTAAAACAGCACCATCATAAAGGCATAAAAAATACCAAGTAAGCCATCACTCGAAAGTGCGCCATTAATCATGATACTAACGCCGACTACCGCACACAAAATAGCAAGCAAGGTTTTGCGTTCAACCCGCTCTTTGAGTACAACCCAGGCCAATATCGCGCCAACAAACGGCACTAACGACATAACAAACATGGCATTTGCGACAGTGGTGTTATTGAGTGCGAATATTAAAAAGATGGATGCGCCGGCAAACATAAAGCCCGCTAAGAATCCTATCTTGCCACCCGTGTAGTAAGACTGGATAAAGTTACCACGGTTACGTAACCACAACACCAAGGTCATAAAAATCGCTTGGCTTAGCGCTCGGTAAAACGTAATTTGAAAGCTACTTGCATTGTCCGTCATTCGCACACCGACCCCGAGTGTGCTTAAGAACATACCACCCAAAATTATAATAATGACGGATCGCTGATAATCGCTGAGATTTTGCATGATTTTTTTATTAGTAGAGACGCAAATTGTGTGACGCTCATGGGTTTGTGCAGAGTTTTAGTGAGCTGTGAGAAGCCATGAGCATCCCAGCATAGTCAACTAAACGCAGAAAGACCTGTCTGTGCACGACCTAAAATTAAGGCATGCACATCATGCGTGCCTTCGTAGGTATTAACCGTCTCCAAGTTAATCATATGTCGCATAACCGAGTATTCATCTGAGATACCATTACCGCCATGCATATCGCGCGCGGCGCGGGCTATTCCCAATGCCTTGCCGCAGGAGTTGCGCTTTAACAGGGAGATAAGTTCTGGTGCCAGCTTACCTTGGTCTTTCAAGCGCGTGGCGCGTAAACAGCCTTGTAAACCTAAGGAAATTTCCGCCATCATGTCAGCCAGCTTTTTCTGAATAAGCTGATTTGCTGCCAATGGACGATTAAATTGAGTTCGCTCCATCGTGTATTCACGCGCGGCATGCCAACAGGCTTCGGCAGCACCTAAGGCTCCCCATGAGATGCCTAAGCGCGCACTGTTTAAACACGACATTGGGCCTTTCATCCCTTGAACATTGGGTAACAATGCCGAATCCGGCACGACAACATCTTGCATAACAATCTCGCCTGTTACTGAGGCACGCAATGATAGCTTACCTTCAATTTTAGGCGCACTTAAGCCTTGCATGCCTTTTTCTAAAATAAAACCGCGCACGATGCCGTTATCGTCTTTGGCCCAGACAACAAACACATCGGCAATAGGCGCATTGGATATCCACATTTTGGTGCCGTTTAAACGATAACCGCCATCCACCTTTTCGGCACGTGTGATCATGCCACCAGCATCAGAACCATAATCTGGCTCGGTTAAACCAAAACAGCCGACCCACTCTCCGGTTGCTAATTTTGGTAAGTAAGTTTGGCATTGCTCTTCAGAACCAAACGCATAAATTGGATACATGACTAAACTTGATTGCACGCTCATCATTGAACGGTAGCCTGAGTCAACACGCTCAAGTTCCCGCGCAATCAAACCATACGAGGTGTAACTCATACCAGCACAACCGTAACCATGCAGTGCGGAGCCTAATAAGCCTTGCTCGCCCATTAAGTGGAATAACTCTCGGTCTACTGTCTCATCTCGATAAGCTTGTTGAATACGCGGTTGCAATACCGATTGAGCAAAACGCTGCGCAGTATCGCGCGCAAGTTTTTCTTCGTCATTCAATTGGTCTTCTAATAAAAATGGATCGGTCCAATCGAAAGATGCCCAAGTATTTCTATCGCTCATGATTTTTCTCATAGTGTTTACGGCTTGTGATATAGCTTTATACCCGGATATAAAGAAATTATGTATCACTTTAGCTAATTAACAACTTTAGCTAATTAACAAAAGTAGTTACACAAAAAAGCCCGTGGCTAATGATTAACCACGGGCTCCCCCCTTTGTGTGATATGTCTTGACTTGTCCCCCAACGATAATACTGTCAGGCTCTAAGCACAGACCGTTTACCCACACACCGTCAGATTAACGTTTATTTTGTGATGAAGGTGTCAACTCTTGTGCTTATATTTGTATGATTATTCATACTTGTTGTATGCAGACTATTTAGAGAGTAATAGACAGAAATATACGTTCACCTTACACTCGAAAACATGAGCAAATTTGTCATCAGAAAACTATCCATTTACCCAGTTAAGTCAACCAAAGGTATCGATTTAAACTCAATGCCTTTGACAAAAACTGGTCCGGAGTACGACCGACGGTGGATGGTCATTGACGATAACGGCAAATTCATTACACAACGAAAACACGCCATGATGTGTTTAATTGAAACCCAGCTATCTGAAAACTCGCTCATTCTAAGAGCGCCAAATATGTCTGAGTTAGTATTACCACTGAATACCTCGTACTCGCAATACGCACTTTTACACTCAGAAGTTTGGGGTACTGAAGTCAGTGGTTATGATTGTGGTAATGAAGCTGCGCAATGGCTGAGTAATTTTTTAGGTCGAACGTGCCGATTAATCACCATGCCAGACAGCATTGAACGAAGAGTTGATCCTAACTTTGCTAAACATGGAGAGCTAGTCGCCTATGCCGATGGGTTCCCGTTATTGGTGGTTAGCCAAGCCTCTCTGGATGACTTTAACAACAAACTCGATGCGCCAATTGCAATGGAGCGGTTCAGACCGAATATCGTTATTAGTGGTTGCGAGCCTTATGCTGAGGATTCATGGCAAACATTGAATGTGGCTGGTATTGAGTTATCGTTAGTAAAACCGTGCTCTCGATGCATTATTCCATCAATCGACCCGCAAACAGCAGAAAAGCAAATGCAGGTGAATGAAGCTTTAATGCAATATCGGCGACGCGACAGAAAAACTTTTTTCGGTCAAAACGCTATTCACCATGGACTTGGTAGACTACGCGTTGGTGACCACGTTACGATTATTTCGTAACCAATAGTTAAACGCCAATTATTCACTGCTTAAAACCCGATCATAAGTCAATAGTATCGGGTTTTTAATATAAAAACCAAACACAAGAGCGAGCGATGACAGGGTCAAGCAAATTAGTTTTAAGTGATATCTCTGATGGCGTGGCATTGATCACATTAAACCGTCCAGAAAACCTCAACGCCTTATCGAGTGCAATGAGTAAGGCCATTGTTACCGCAATAAACAACGCGACAAACAATGACGATGTTCGCGTGATTGTGTTAACAGCCAATGGCAAAGCATTTTGTGCTGGCGTTGATTTAAAAGAGCTCAGCGTCGACGGTGATGTATTAGAAAACGACGCTGATCTAATGGCTTCGTTTAGTAATTGTCACAAACCCATTATTGGCGCGATCAATGGTTTCGCCATGACAGGTGGTTTAGAGTTAGCGCTGTCTTGTGATTTTTTATATGCCGCGGAATCCGCAAAATTTGGCGACACACATGCAAAAGTAGGCTTAATGCCGACGTGGGGAATGTCGCAAAAACTCCCGAGAATTATTGGCGTTCAACGTGCCTTAGAATTGAGTTTATCGGGTAATTTCTTTAATGCACAACAAGCATTAGATTGGGGCATGATCAACAAGGTAGTTCCTCTCGATGATCTGGTCAAACAAAGCATGACACTCGCAAAACAGATTGCCAGTAATGATCAAGCGGCCGTAATCGGCATTAAAGCGCTAATTAAAGATGGCTGGAAACGCAATCTAGCCGATGGCATGGAATTAGAAAATCAACGTTCAAGGCCGCACAACGACTCAGTCGATTTTTCGGATATGGAAAAAAGGCTTAATCAAGTGCGTAAAAAATAGCTTACTCTTGATTCATTGAACGCATTAGCCGATATGCCATGTAAAGCATCAAACCAACGCCGAATAACAACAACGACCAAAGCAAGACTTTACTCCAACTAAACTCATTTTGGCTCTGCACTAAAGCAGGCTCACTGACTGGCACTGCGTTCTCAACAGCGCCAACCAACGCTACTTGTTCTGTTGATGCATTCAAGGTTTTTAACTGCGACGGGAACACAATTTTCTTAGTTGCGGTTTCCCGACCTGCCTTTAAAACAAACGGACCACGACCTTGAGCAATAAAGTTGACTTGCGATGGCGCCCAAGCAATTTCTATTTTTGGTAACTGATCCGCTGTTATGTTGGCAGGTTCATTGAATTTGATTCTCCATGACCGGCTACGAACATTGGAAAATTCAATATCAGCGCTTTCAAGTGAGCCATTATCTACTATTAATTTATATCGCTTAAAATAGCGAACAGTTCGCCAATGCGCATTTATTTCAACAAAACGTGATTTACCCTGTGCCACATTTTTAAGAACTGACTTTATTTTTTTCTTACCGCTTTTGCGCTCATCATTATCATGTTTGTTCGGGTTCAAATATTGTTTAGACAGTATATTACCTTGGTAATAAACAATATTTTGGGCGTTGCTCAGCTTGATTGCTTCAAAGGGTGCCAACAGCGGTAAATCAAACTGCCATACATTGTTTTCAACTTCATATGGTTTAACGGTTAGCCACTGCAACTCTGGCGTGATGCGCTCGGTATAAACATATTTACCACTAACACCACGTAAACGATCAGCAAAACTTTCGACATTGCTCAGCGTTGCGAGTCGCAAATATTTCGCTTTTTTAGAATAGCCGCTTAGCGTTAATTGATTTTGCTTAAGCACTTGCGTATCGCCTTGCAAAAAATATAAATTATGCGGTTTGGATACCGTTTTCCAATTTTGTAAGTCGTCACTGGCTTCGATAAGAACCGTCGCTCGAATAGCCGCCGTCTGGGTATCAACATCAAGCGATACACTCTTTAGCTTATGTGATTGTTTGGCATTGCTGTTGCTGGCTTGTTCTAAAATAAACGAAGAATAGTGTACGTTTGTACTCTGCCATTGTTTTGCATCAATATCGCGAGACACTAAACCAGTTAGTGCCGCTATGCGGCGTATTTGCTCACCCGTTCGATAACTTGACTCTTCCGGCTCACTGAAGAATGCAATGTCTTTTTGGTATTCTTGGCGTTTATTCTCAGCTGCTGCCGAGCTAAGCGTAAACGGCACCAATTGCTGGTCTGCATTGACAATTGCTAGATCGGCATAATTACTAAATTGAAAACAGCGATAAACAGCATCTGTAAGGGTAAGACTGCGTATTGACTGGTTACCTTTGGCAATTTCAAATGCACAATCGTAATCCTCTGTATCTGCATAAGCAAAAACAGAAAAAAGATTACTAGCGACAAACGCTAATGTTGCTAAATAATGTTTAAGCATTGCTTTTCACACCCTCACCCTTATTCTCACTTTGATCACCTTGTGTTTTATCCGCGCCTTCTTTAGGCGGCAATGGAGAGAAATACCCTACCGCAACCAGCAACAAGCCTACGCCTGTAAACGACACAATACGTTCAACGGTGTCTTGCGCTGAAAGGTCAACTAAAAATAATTTTAGTACGACTGCAACCAATAAGGCACCGCCAAAATACCACAAGGTTCTATCCATTTTTTTGCTGGCAAAGGTTGTTACAAACAAACCACTTAACGCCCAAAATAAAGCCATTAAAGTTTGTGAAACATCAGCACTTAAAATTGCCGGTAACTGCCACGGTATACCAACCCAATGATGCACACCTCTGAGTAATTCGACATTCGCCCACAGAAAACCATAAGCAGCAACACCATAAACAACGTATCGATCAGACAGTCGATTCAGCAGCTTTGGCAATAATTTGGCGCCCCAGAAAAATGCACCCATTAGAATAATTATTTGCACTACTCCAATAGGGTTCAACAATGGCAACCATGGCAACGGTGAGCTATTAGCCGATGAAATTAATTGCGCAAATGACCAAGCAATCGGAGCACTTGCCAACAACGGCAGTGCTAATTGCTGATAATCGTGTTGATGCTCGCTAAATGGCCAAACTTTTGCTCGAAGCACAAGTGCAATCATCAGCATGAAGCTAATTGGCAACCAAGCCATGTGCCAAGCATTAAGAAAGTCTAGGTAATCAAGCAAATGCCATGACACTTCCCAAGTTAATAGTCCGCTTAGCATCACAAGGCTGGCACTGTGAAATAGCGCAGGTGCGGATTGCTTACGTTTGTCGAATTGCCAAAAAGTCCAAAATACGGCTAAAAAACTCAACGGCCATAATACGAAACCTATTTCAATCTGAGAGGCAAAGTTCAAACCACCTAACCCAGCTAATGAAGTGAGATGAAAACTACCATCTAAAAACTTGATAATGACAGTGAGCAGCATGATTGGTAACAATGCCAATGAGAGCACGCGCATCTCCGGCCACTCGTATTTCTGCGATAAAATACAAAACAACACGGCTAACAAACTTGCCCCCAGCATTAATGGCGCTAAGCCCAGCCATGACAACAAGCCGCCGACTAAGACACCACCCGCATAGTGCAAGTATTTATTGTTTGCGCCCCCAATGTGTTTGTTTTGATGAACCAAATAAAAGTACACAACAAAACCAAATGGCCATAATAAAAAGCCAGGAGGAAAAGGTGGCCGTAAACTACCGGCAAAGTTCGATAGTGTCACTAGGTTTCCGTCAACACTAATCGCCAATAGACTGCAAACCACCAAAACAGGGAAGAAACCCAAGGCTAATAGCTTTAATTGCGGCCAATTAAATCGATTGCTGAGATGGTTGAACACGATTGCGAACAAGGAGTAGCCCAACATTAACTGCCAGATTCCAGCCCACAGTAACAAGCAAGCTATTGTTAAGGCTGCAAGGATGTGTGCAATTAATACAAGCCGTTGATGCACCGTTCCAACCGCTTGCTTTAAGCCGTAAAAGCAAACAGTTAATGCCAGCGGCCATATTAGATAGCCATAAAAATCAGAAGGCCGCACCTGATTATCAAAACACAATGCGGCGGCCATGCTTAGTGGCAACACAAAACTAACACTGACCCAATGCCCTTTCGGCCATGCCAATTTATTCGCCAGCGTTGTATATATACCAATCACCAAGGCGCTTAATACGGCTAATAGCGAACCATGCACTGCAAATAATTGAAAGTGATTGATTTGTATTTCAAAGCCGCCTAATAGAACCACTACGGCGTAAACTAGCACAGCATTTGCGATAAACGATTCAATACTGGTTTTGCTTTCAAAGTTTTGCGACAGCAACCAACTCGCGATTGTCGCGGCAATTGTGACAATCACGCAGCCAATGAAAAAGCTATTGATGAACGACGAAGTAACTGCGACTGTTTGCAAGCCATAAAGCAGCATCGCACCGGCTGCGAATATCAATGCTATGCCAAAGAAACGACGATAGGTTTGCTGTTGTTTGATACTCACCCACAATATGCCCGCCCCTTCTATTGCCCAAGCTGCACCACTTAAATGACCGTCAATCGCAAATGGAATAGCCAGCGTGGTAAAAATAACGCCAATTGATAAAAATGTTTCACTGAGCAAGCGCAATCGTGCGCCATATTTTTTCCATAGCACTGCGGTCAAGACAAGATAAAAAATACCTAATACGGCTGCGCTAATCGCAACACCGTATTCATAGTCCTTAACCATCGCGCACTGTAACCCGAAGGCAAAAATGGGTGTACCAAAGATCAGCGAGCTATCGACGTAATCTTTATAGATCGGCGTGCGTTTATGCGCGAACAAAATGCCAATGCCCACATAGAGCAAAAAGAATAAGATCAAGAACGGTTCAGTGCTGGCAAAAAATTCTTTTTCGTAGCTCAACACGCCCCAAACAGTTGAGACTAGAAACGTAAACACAAACCCAACAAAGTTCAGAATTCGCCAAGACTTAAACCAAGCTATTGCAAATATACCGATATTCAATATCGAGTAATAACTAAATAAACCAACGTAATTATTGTTACCACTCGACGTTAAAATAGGCGCTAGGAAACCGCCTATCGTCGCAAATAAGGCGAGCGGTTTCGCATCTTGCATGATTGCCAGAACGGCTGCCAAAACGACCACTAAGGCTAATAAGACAAATGCAATGGTAGACGGAATAACATTGTATAAACTGAAGCCCGCAAATATGGTGAGGTAGAGCAAACCAACACCGCCGCCTTGCACCACCAATGAAAAGCCCTGCCGTGTTTCGCGCTGTCGCCAACCCCAGAACAACAGCGCTATTGCTATGGCACTAATCGCGGCCAAACGAACCTCAATAGGTATTAAATTTTGACCTATGGCATAACGCGTTAGAAACGTCATACCCATAAACAACACAATAATACCAACACGAACGAATACATTGCCGTCGGTTACCCAACTCCATGCGTAGGCGACTACTTTTTCTATTAGGTTAGGGCCACGTGGTTCAGCTGGCTGAGCAGGTTCTGCAGGCTCAGATGCTTGATTTAGAGCATAAGGTTCTTGCGCAGTGTTGGGTTGCGACAATTCTTCTTGTAGGTCTTCTGACTCTGCAGAAGTGGATGTTGTAACAGTATCGCTTTGCCTATTAAGCGGATGATACCGATAGTGCGAAGCGGGTTTACTATCTTGATCCTCAGCTACTTCTTGAAGGTCTTGTAATGCTTCTTCATTACTATCAGTACTATCGCTAGTTTCAGTTATTGACTGTTCTGGCTGCTCGTTAGTATCAGCTTCGGACTTATCAGTCTGTTGCGAATCTGCCTGAAGCATGTGCTGCAACGCGCGCTGCGACATACTGGCCTCTAGCTCATCCTCTACCCGTTTAAGCTTCTGGCTAACTTCTGCTAATCTTGAGTTTAGTTTCCAAGCAACCCAGATTAAACCAGCGAGAGCAACACCCATAGCAAAAGAACGCTCGAAAACGATAACTGCCAACAGTGCGAGAAAAACCAGGGCGACATTGACCATAATCCTATGCCTACAAAAATATAAATCCGTTAATCATGCCGTCACGTTAACTTAGTCGGCTAATACAATGCAAGCCTAATAACGATGTCGTGTGGACGACACGCGTAAGTCTTCAACAGCTCCCTTGATAAACCCGGCTAACTCAATCAGTTCAGTCGCGTGATCGTTGCGCGCAAAACGCCTTTGTTATTCTCATATTTTGACTTTAAGTCATTCGCAAATGTGTAAAGTTCTTTGGTGTGAGCGGCAACAAATCGATGTTCGGCGCCAATTGCAAAATATTGTTTGGCATTCCAGTCCTTGCCGTATGAACCACAGAGCGTAAACCAATTTGCGTCTGGCACTCTGCGCTTTGCTTGGCTCAGTTTAATAGCCGTTCGCATGAATGAGTTTATTTTGGCCTTTACAGCTTCATCGTCAATACGCCAGCCATTCGGATCCGCTTCTATGTTTTTATCAGTCCATGTACTATTGTCTTGCGTTTTAATTAAATACTCTTGACCTTTTTTTAATAGAACGCGCGACCAATTAAACGGCTGGTCTGCATGAATATTCAAGGTATGTGACTCATCAATACCCAGTTCAATTGGCTTAGCACTGTCATGCATTGCGTCATTCTCTAGAAAAGGTCTATTTGAGTTTCTGAGAGCGCTATCATTCAATAAAAAATGCGCGTCTAAATCAATGTCGCTGTATTTTGGCGCTTTGCGCAACTCCTCATCAAATACAAGGCCAACTGATTTAGCATGATCAACCATCCAGTTCAGCGCAATATTATGCCTGCCACGCGCTGGCGGTGGATTGTCATTACCCCCGCCAATATTCAGATGAGTGCCACGAAACCAAAGCTCTTGCAGCTTCGTATCATCACCCTCTTTTTGTAAACGAGTCACCACAAATGGTGGGCGATGCTCGTCAAAGGCCAATGCATGAAAACAATGCCCAACAATGCTAGGAACGCTTCTTATCTTCCAGCCCAAATTGATTTTTTGAAACGGCAATATCGGCCCCGTCGGGATGCCAAACGCGCCCACCGCATCCCAAACACCCAAAAAGCGAATGCTTGGTTTAACCACTTCACTGTTTTCAAGCTTGATGCCATCTGCGGCAATGCAATTACAAAAATGAATCGCCAACGACGCACCACGACTAAAACCAACTACATCAACAATCTGATCAGTCGGGTAATTTTTCGCCAGCCGCGCGAGCATATCGTTAATTCGTGAGCGGCCACCTAA
>CAZOBR010000027.1:0-7110 GCA_964578035.1 uncultured Gammaproteobacteria bacterium | reverse complement strand
ACCAGTAACTGTACCAATAAAGTTGCCAAGAGCATTGGACGCAGCACCGACACCAACAATGTATTCAACACGGTCCTGATAAAGCTCTTTAAAGCTAATAACATTGGTGTCGTGGTCGTCATTCTCTTGATCAAAATTACCGGTTCCATCAAATGCATAAAGTGCCATTACTTACTCCTTAAGTTTTAGTCATAAATAAGTACTATAGCAAAACCTTATCACTACAATCATCTGTCAAAAATGCGTTTTAGGCCATACTAATTTAAACCAATATATCAATTAGCGTAAAACAACGAATACGTATCAAGTAGAATTAAATAACTGACCAACATTCTCTTCTTCTTCAACTTCCTCTTCCTCAGGCTCATCTTCAAGTTCAAAATCATTGGTAGAAGTAAACCCAGATGAGCGTTTAATTTTCAAGCGAAGATTATTCGGCGAGTCGGCATTTTTAAGTGCCTCTTCTTCTGAAATTCGGCCTTCAACAAACAAGTTGTACAGAGCAAGGTCAAATGTTTGCATGCCATGCGCCTCGGATGCTTCCATTGCCTCTTTTATTTCGTCCACCTTGCCTGCTTTAATTAAGTCTTTCATCCGTGGTGAACCGGTTAAAATTTCAATCGCCGCAGCACGACCACCATCCACTGTTGGAATTAGTCGTTGCGAAATAATGCCTTGAACATTAAGAGATAAATCCATAAATAACTGATTATGGCGCTCTTCAGGGAAAAAATTAATAATGCGGTCAAGTGCTTGATCGGCATTATTGGCGTGCAAGGTAGATAAACATAGGTGCCCTGTTTCAGCAAAAGCGAGCGCATGTTCCATCGTTTCGCGGTTTCTTATTTCACCAATCAAAATAACATCGGGCGCTTGGCGAAGCGTATTTTCTAAGGCATCCGAGTAACTATCGGTATCCACACCTACTTCGCGCTGATTCACAATACTCATCTTATGTGGATGAATAAATTCGATTGGATCTTCAATCGTAATAATATGCCCTGCGTGAGTTTTGTTACGATGATCGATTAGCGCCGCCAGCGAAGTCGATTTACCGGAACCGGTACCGCCGACAAAAATAATCAGTCCACGCTTTTGCATCACCAGTTTTGTTAACAGCTCTGGCAGACCCAGTTTTTTATAGTCTGGCAATTCAGTTTTAATTGAACGAATAACCATCGCCATATCATTACGCTGGCGGAAAATATTAACGCGAAATCGGCCGACATCGTCTTCGTCAATGGCAAGATTCATTTCAGGTTTAATATCAAAGGCTTGCGCTTGCTCAGCATTCATGATTTCGAGACCAATTTGCTCGACATCTGCGCCGCTTAATGCTTTTTTTCCAATTTTAAGCAGTTTTCCCTGAACCTTCATTGACGGCTGAACGCCTGCTGATAAATATAAGTCTGAGCCGTCTTTTTCAACGACTAGTTTCAATAATGCTTTGAGCACTGAACTCCCCCTACGTGTTTGGTTTTATTCTTCTGGACGTATTGTATATCTTGATCGTTAAACGACAAGCCCTTTTTAAGTGCTGTATTTCAAAAATACGCACTCGCCATAAATGATTTATTGTGTTTCTCAGCTAATTAGACATAAAGATATAATCACATACCTTATGCTAGACTGTCGTTAAGTTAAAATGATTCTTGACCAAGTAACGGCGGAAGACTTTTAGCAAAACCTAATGGCACTTTTAAATAGTCTTAGATACAGACACGACTAAGTTTATTTCTATTACTATTTTTGCATTCGGTTTGCTTTGCTTTATCAAACTGGGTATTTGGTGGCACGATCAAGCAAGCACTATGAAGCTACCTTCTAAGCGCACGGTAGTCTACGCTCGTATTAGAAAGTAAAAAAATAAACAAAAGTTGAGGAGAGTTAATAATGAGAGCTATTGCTTATATAGCCATGGGAACGGTCTTGATGGGTGGTTTAGTAACCGCGCCGATTGTTTCCGCGGCAGGCATTGAAGAAATTGTGGTCACCGCGCGTAAGCGTTCAGAAAACTTACAGGATGTTCCAATCGCTGTTAGTGCTTTCTCTGAAAGAGTGATTCAGCAAGCAGGCATTGAACGACCCAATGACTTTATTACGCTGATTCCAAACGTCACAATTGTAGACACAGCTAACGTTGGTGACACGCAAGTGAGTATCCGTGGAATTGTCTCTACTCGCGATGCAGAGTCTACCTTCGCCTACGTTGTTGACGGAGTTCTAAACACCAACCCGAACAGTTTCAATGAAGAACTTGTTGATATTCAGCAGATCGAAGTACTAAAAGGCCCGCAAGGCGCATTATATGGTCGTAATGCGGTTGCTGGAGCAATTCTGGTAACCACCAAAAAACCGGGCGACGAACTTGCAAGCACGATCAAAGTTACTGCTGGCACCGAAGGCTTGGTTAAATACTCAGGCAATATTTCTGGACCAATAAGCGAGACGCTTAAAGGCGCCCTAACCTATAGTCATCGTGAGCAAGACGGTCACTTTGAAAACACCTTTACAGGTTCAGACTCATCGGTAGACTTTTTTGAAGATGACACAGCACGTGTGCGTCTTCTATGGGAACCATCTGAAGAGCTTTCACTGGATATCAAAGCCGGCTATTCAGAAGTCAGTGCAGGTGCAATTAACTTCAATGCTGCCTTTGCGATCCCTGCCTTTGTCAGCGTATTCGGAAGTGAGTCATTTAACTCTAACGTCAATGACCTAGACTTTGTTTACGCGAACAATGTGCCAAGTGGCAACGAGCAAGAGACCAGCGATATTTCGATTAAACTCGACTATGCCGCATCATTTGCAGATATCTCTGCCAATATCACTTACAACAATTTAGATGAATCACTACTTGCTGATGGCACCAGTGCGTCATTCTTTGCGTATGAGTTAACGCCACAGTGCCAAGCGGATCGCGCAACACTGAATAGCTTTACACGCACAGATTTATTCGGTGAGTTCTTTCAACCATTTGGTGTATTACCACCTGGCCCGGGTAACGATTTCGCAGGCGTTTATGGCCCATTTACACCTACTTCTTGTGATGGTTTTCAATATCAAGAACGTAACCAAGAAGATATCAGCGCCGAGATTCGCTTTACATCAAACGGCGAAGGCCCACTTCAGTGGATTGCTGGTGCTTACGCCACTAATATCGAACGTCAGGTAGTGGTTGCGTATGGTGCCGATCAAGGCCAAGGCTTTTTACGTCAACCATTTGTACCTGCAACTGGTCCGAACCCAACTGACTTATTATTCAACGATCAATTTGACACCGATGTGTTTGCAGTGTTTGGTCAGATTCAATACGACATTAACGACAGCTTAGAACTGTCTGTTGCATTGCGATATGACCGTGAAGACCGTGAAGTTAATAATCTGGTACCGAATGTGTCGGCCTCTGGTTTAAACATCAACACTCTGGATGCAAACTTTCAACCTGGTCCAATTAACCCAGGCTTTGTGAATAATCCAAATGGTATTCCTAGTCGTAGTGCAACATTTGATCAACTACAACCTAAAGTAACCCTAAGCTGGGCGGCCAATGATGATGTCAATCTATACGCCAGTTGGGGTGTGGGTTTTCGTAGTGGTGGTTTTAACTCACTTGGTAGTAGTGACTTAATCAACTCATTCTTTAATGCGGGCTTTGGTGGCTTGGGTGAGGCAGTAAATGCAAACCTACAAGTCAACGACGAATACGACCAAGAAGACACAAGCAATTTTGAAGTGGGTATTAAAACCCAGTTACTTGATAATCGCTTAACCTTAAACGCGTCTTTATTCAGCACTGAAGTCGACAACAATCAATTCTTTGAGTTCTACACTGGCCCATTCGGCTTATTACGTGTTGTAACCACAATTGAAGAAATTGAAATTCAAGGTTTTGAAGCAGACTTTAACTTTGCAGCCAGCGATTCACTGAGTATTTTTGGTGGTATTGGTTTGCTCGATTCAGAAATAATTGAAAACCAAAACCGACCACTTTCAGTTGGTAACGACGTGCCTCAAGCACCAAGCGAAACCTTTAACTTAGGTGCGGCATTTGAAACTCAAGTATGGGGCAACAAAACATTTTTCGCTCGAGCGGATTGGCAATATGTTGGTGAGACCTTTTTCCACACTTTACAAGGTGAGCAAACACCAACAATTTTCCAAGCATTCTTTGGCCCAGGCTTATTGCAAGACTTCACTAATTCAACACGCGATTCTTACGACACATTGAATCTTCGTGTAGGTATTCGTGATGATAACTGGGCAGTAACTCTTTGGGGCCGTAATGTCACTGATGAGCAATACCTAGAAGAAGTCATTCCAACCCCTGAGTTTGGTGGCAGTTTTAACGCAGAAGCCGCTGGCGACAGTTTTGGTGTGGAAGTCAGTTATAGCTTCTAATAGCTTCTAGCGTTAACCTAAAGACTCACAGAGCCTGATGTTTTTTTTCAGCTCGGTGAATTGAACAAAAAGGCCGATTGATTCCGTATCAATCGGCCTTTTTTATTTTGTTCGATGTGCAAGAAAACCACGGGTTCGCCCTCGCCTTTCTCTATATAGTGAAACCATAAGTCGTTTTGAATCCGGTTTAGCTTGACCTTCTGCGTGACTAAGCACGGAAATTGAACAGAAAAAATACAACAAGCAATAATTTGGAATACGACAATTTGACTGTGAGCAGCTTCATAAACAACACCTTAATAAAACATATAAGATCTAAGCTGATAGTTAAATGAAAACCAATCCAACCCCGCTTTGCCAACATTTTATTACTGACGAATATTTCACGAAGCGATTTTCTCAAGCACTGACATCATGTTGGCATGACTCATCATTTTCGGCACAGGGTATTGCAAGCTTTCTTTTATCGCCGCCTTAGCAATGGCATTCATGTCGTCTTGCTTTAAGGCATCCAATGTTTCTGGTACGCCAAGCAATTTATTCAAATCGCGAATTGCTTGAATAAAGGCTTGCGCATTATCAAGTTCGGAGTTTGTTTTATTCGCCACACCGATTAGCTCGGCAAGTTCCGCTAATGGCTTTGCCGCATGATTAACCGTTATATCCAACATAGGCGGCATTACAATGGCATTCGCCAAACCATGCGGTGTGCCATATAAGGCGCCGAGTTGATGCGAAATTGCGTGTACATTACCAACACTGGCAATATTAATCGCTTGACCTGCATAGTAAGATGACACGATTAACGCTTGGCGCGCGTCAACATTTTGACCATCGTTATACGCGATGGGTAGATTTTCAAAAATCACTTTCACGGCAGAACCTGAATACTCGGCCACTTGCGGGTCGCCTGTAGTACCAATATAGGTTTCAACCGCATGGGTTAGTGCATCAATACCTGTAGCAGCCGTAATGTGTTTTGGTAAGCCAGTGGTTAACAACGGGTCAAGTGCCACCGCAGACGGCATTAACTGCGGTGCAGCCATTAATAATTTTTCATGAGTATCCGTGTCAGAAATAACAGCGGCGATTGTGACCTCAGAACCAGTACCAGCAGTAGATGGTATTGCAAATAACGGCAACGTTGCTTGTTTAATTTTAAGCACGCCAATAAGTTCTCGTATTTGACCATTGGTGGCGGATGCCGCAATGCCTTTGGCTGCATCAATACTCGAGCCCCCACCTAAGGCTAGAACAGCATCGCAATCATGTTGCTGTAGAATCGCCAAACCCTCTTCAACTATTGAAACGGTGGGGTCGGGCAACACACCAGAGTACACAACTGTTTCAGTGCCATTATTTTTTAGCTCACTAACCAATGGTTCAGCTAGGCCTAAGTCAACCAGCATTTTATCTGTGACTAACAGAACGCGCTTATGCCCCATGCGCGCAATATGTTGGCACAACTCTAATGAGCTATTACGACCAACAAAACTTAGCTGGCCAGGAAACTCCATAAACACACGGGCGATTTTAAACACCCACAAAATGAGTTTATTGATAACGGCATTAATGACTCTAGGCATGGGCTCTCTCTCTGATTGATTAAATACTATAAAGCGGCTTATGAAGTTTTGCTAAGTTTGTTAGCCAGTGCGTCGCGATCAGTTAGATCGAGTACAACGGCCTCGGCATAGCCAAACCCGCTAGCTCTGCGCCCACGACAATTGCATCGTCGAGATCACTCATATCAAATTAGGCATCAATGCTAGTGCCGACTGCGCCGTGCGCAATGCCACCATCAACGGTGATCGTATCGCCAACCACATAGTCACCCGCTCGACTGGCCAAATAGATTGCCGCACCGGCCATGTCTTCGGGAGTACCAATTCGGCCAGACGGAATGCTTGAGGCAATCTCATCGCCGTGATCACGTGCCGCGCGATTCATTTCAGAGGCAAATGCACCGGGCGCAATAGAAGTCACATTTATATGGTCAGAAACGAGTCTGGCTGCCATGCGTTTGGTCAAATAAATTAGGCCTGACTTTGACGCATGATAACTATAGGTTTCCCAAGGGTTCAGTCGAATGCCATCGATCGATGTAATATTAATCACTTTGGCAGGGCTATCTGCTTGAGCGGCTGCTTTTAAAGACTCATGCAAGGCTTGCACTAAAAAGAACGGTGATTTCAAATTAAGATCCATTACCTTGTCCCAGCCCGCTTCGGTAAAATCCTCAAATGGCATACCCCAAGCCGCGCCAGCATTGTTAACGAGAATATCTAACTTAGGTGATGCTTTTGCAAAACTAGTTGCTAAGGCTCGGCAACCTTCTATATGACTCACATCTTGTGGTAGCGAATGACAATTAGGGCCCAGCTCACCGGCCACCGCATCGCACACATCCGCTTTGCGCGACGAGATATACACCGTTGCGCCTTGCGCTAAAAATCCTTCGGCAATCATTTTGCCAATACCACGCGAGCCGCCTGTGACTAAAGCAGTCTTGCCTTCCAGTGAAAATAGTTTTGATATATTCATTCTAAATAATTACCTCAATATGGGTGCCTTGTCTTAATTTATTGTTGACAGCTTGCGCTCTGTAACATGCTTTGTATCAGTATAGATGTAACAGCAGAGTAAATTTTAAACAAAAATACTAATTCCTGTCGGTAAATGAAACTCCCCGCCGCAAGCAGCGGGGTA
>CAZOBR010000026.1:0-20985 GCA_964578035.1 uncultured Gammaproteobacteria bacterium | reverse complement strand
ATGACTTTTGACACTCAAACAAAGGTTAAACTCGATTAAATCAGAGGTTCCCTAACTATAATGAGGCTTGGGTTTTGGGGAAGCTGTGACTTTAATACTTGTTTTTTTTGAAGTGGAACACAGTTCCATAATCCTCTATTATTGATCTACGATGACAAAAGCAACAAAGGCTGTTTTACTTGCCACATTTGTATTTCCAGGTGCGGGGCACATAGGATTCAAAAAATATTATTCTGCAACGATTTTTATTGCTACGGCATGTGCCGCGACTATCGTAATTCTGTCATTTGTCGTGACACAAGCTAAGTCGATTGCTGATCGAATTGTCAGTGGCGAGGTACCAGCTGATATTATGCTAATCAGGGAGTTAATCACAAACCAACAACACACTGCCGATGCCCAATTCGCCAATACGGCGACGATTATTTTGTTCGTTGTGTGGCTAATCAGTATTGTTGATGCATACCGAATAGGGCGTGCGGCAAATAATTGATTCGCTATAAGCTAATCATCAGAAATTTTACTCACTAAATTTCAACGACTAAAAAGGAGATAAAAATGAAAGCACTCAAGTTTACAGGAAGTGGTTTTGAATATTTTAAAATATGGATTGTTAATATTTTATTAACAGTTGTTACGCTGGGCTTGTATTACCCGTGGGCAAAAGTGCGTAAACACCGATATTTCTACGCTAATAGCACCCTGGAAGAACGTAACTTTGAATACCATGCAACGGGTAAGCAGCTATTTATCGGTTACCTAATCGCGATGGGCGTTTTTATCGCTTATGTTGGCATTCAAAGCGTTTCCCCGATAGGTAGCTTGGTTGTGTTGCTGTTGTTTATTATAGCTCTGCCTTGGATTATTTGGCGAAGCTTAATGTTCAATATGCGAGTTACGAGTTTTAGCAATGTGCGTTTTAGTTTTGATGGCGCTTTGGGTGGTGCTTATATTAACTATCTCGTATTACCAATCTGTGCTTTTATTGCTGTTTATCTTCTGCCTATCTTTGCAGCAGTCGTGCTGCCTGGTTTCTCAGGTTCCATCGGCGTTGCGTCGAGCATTTTTATTGGTTTAGGCGTCGTTATTTTTATCTTTATCGCCATAGGTGCGATAGCGTACTTAAAGAAGCGTAATACCACTTATACTATCAGTGGATTTAAATACGGGCAGGGCGCTTTTTCTACAAACTTAGAGACAATCGAGTTTGTGATTATTTTATTTAAGGCACTTTGCCTAAGCATATTAATATTCGTGTTGGCATTAATTGCGATTGCTCTAGTGGCCAGTACTACTGGTATGTTTGAAACCTTATTAGCCGTTTCTGACAAAATGAATGACCCAGATGCGATGGCCGAAGTAATGCAAAACAGCGGTATTTTTATGCTCATCGCATTGCTTTATCTAGTATTGATATTTGCCAGTTTATTAGTTTTTGCCTATTCACATTCGCGACAACGCGCTTATGTATTTGCTAATACAAAATTAGATGAGCAGATCGATTTCTCTTCAAGTCTAAGAGCCAGATCACTCGCTTGGGTATCGGTTACTAATTTATTGGCTATTATATTTACACTTGGTTTAGCTGTGCCATGGGCAGCAGTGCGTATGGCTCGGCTCATGTTGGAAAACACACAGGTTGATACATCACTTGGTTTTGATGATTACGTGACTCAAAAACAACAAGAACAATCAGCGCTTGGCGAGCAGCTTGGCGATGCGTTTGATGTTGATGTTGGTCTTGGTTTCTAAGTGAGATTTTAAATTGCAGATAACAGGAAAGTGGCATCCTCAAGGCAGCGCAGCGCAACAAAGCGCTGTGCTGCTGGTTGGTAATGGTCAATATAAACTTGAAATTAGTAATCAAAACAATGATGTTACAGACCACCAAATAGAACTATCTGGCCTCGTTGAAGAAATACAGATTGCAGACCGTTTAGGCAATGTTGAGCGTAAGCTGACGTTGCCTGATAGTTCTATTTTTGCAACCTTAGACAACGATGCAATAGACAACGCCTTTCATACCCAAACTAGGCTGAACCGTTTTATTCACACTTTAGAGTCAAATATCAGCTTTGTGATTTTTGCGATTATTTTTACGGCTGTATTTGGCTTTAGTTTCTTTAAATGGGGAGTTCCTTGGGTTAGCGGCGCAATTGCCCATGCGCTACCACATAAAACCAATGAGATAATTGCCTCACATACACTGACATTTTTAGACGACTATTTTTTTGAACCGACTAAGTTAGATGCAGACAAAACACAAAAAATTCGTGAGCACTTCGAGCAAAAAATTGTGCCACTGGATAAAAGCGATCCGCCAATAAATTACACATTGCATTTTCGTGATTGGACGTATGGCAAATCCAGCATACCCAATGCGCTTGCACTGCCATCGGGCGATATTATCCTGACCGATAAATTTGTTGAGTTAAGTAAAAATCAAAATGAAATTGACGCGGTGTTGTTGCATGAAATGGGGCATATTGTATTGCGACACTCCTTGGCAACTGTGGTGGAAACAACCATTGTGGCGACCGCCGTTATGATCATGACCGGTGACAGTACAACGGCAGCTGATATGGGTGTTGGTATTGGTTCTCTGTTGGTGAGTACCAACTATTCAAGAGGTCATGAAACGGAAGCCGATCAATATGCGTTTGAACATATGTTACGAGCAAAGATAGATCCGCAAGCGTTCTCAGGTATTATGAATCGAATTACGGAGTTTGAACCGGATCAGAATGTTGAACCAGACAGTGATCCGGATTTTTCAAAAAATAAAAAAACCGACGATATATTAGATTATATTTCTACGCACCCGAACACCAATCAACGGATACAAGAAGCACAGCGTTATCACGAATGTTTTTTAAAAGGTTTAGAGGTTTGTGATAAAAACTAGTTGTTAAAACTATCATCTTTATGAAGTGCGCCGCTTAAAGACAATCAATACGGCCGCTATCAGCATTTGTACCGCGCCATACAATAAAATTGTGAATAACACCATATCGCCAATATTGATGGACGAATCGCCCTGAGCGACGGCCGCAGAAGCCGGAAACATTGACGCTTTAATCAATACACCCAGATTTACATTACGCACAATGACTTCCATTTCAATTGCCGTGGAAGAGTGTTTACTTATGCCGCATATTTTTGGAATCAGCCAAGCAATGATTGCGAGCGCAACAACAAACAGTATAACCAGCTGAATGTTGGTGCTACCAAAGGCAGCAGCATCTAAACGACCTGCGCTGGATGATCCGATAATAATCAGCAAAATACCAAACAAAGACGCACGAATGCTCCATTTAGAAATCCACGGAGCATGATTAGGTAAGGAGCGCAAAACGTACATACCAATCACCAGCGGCAGCAGCAGTGTCAGCGCAATTTCAGTCACAATCTGCTGTTTTGGCATGGTAAAGCTTGCTGGCAAATACTCGGTGATCAATAACGATAAAATCAAAGGTGTTGTTGCTAAGCAAGCCAGTGTGGTAATTGCGGTTATTGCAATTGATAAGGCACTATTACCTTTCGCCATATAGGTGAAAATATTGGATGTGGTCCCGCCGGGAATTGCTGCGATTAATGCAATGCCAATCGCAATGCCGCCGACTATACCGGTTAGGTTGATAAATAAATACGCAGCCAATGGAACGGCCACCAGTTGAATCAGTGTACCGATGGTCACGCCTTTGGGCGACTTTAGTTCATTCGTGAAATCACTAACAGTTAAGGTTGCACCCATGCCGAACATGGCAAAAATTAATTGAAACGCTGCAAACCAGTATTCGTATTGTATGTATAACTCGCCCATTATTTTTCTAATTAGTAGCTCTGCTTCGGCATTCGCTAAAACAGTGGTAAGTGAATAGCACTATAGTAAGCAAAATTAATGTTATTTGCTCACTATTTGTTTTGCTTTGTTTGCAATAATAAATCGAAACAATCTGTCTTGAATAGAACCCAGTAAACTTTTTTCTGATTAAACCTGTATTCAATAATGAATAAGCAACTCGAGTCGCAATTGGTAAGTGATGATGTGAAAACCTCTGACGTATTAAGCGTCACACTTTCAACTTTACCAAATGGCTCAATAAGTTTGGGTGATTTGATTGAGCGTTTAGATCGCCGTTCATACAGCAGTGTTTTCTTATTACTGGCAATGCTTTGCTTGTTACCTGGTGTGTCAATTATCGCTGGCTTTGTAATGTTGTTTCCTGCTGCGCAAATGGCGTTTGGCTTTCGTGCGCCAAAATTTCCAAGGATTATTCGAGAGTATCAAATTGCTGTACGACCACTGCAAAAGTGGGGCTTACGTACCGTGCCCTTTATAATCAAGCTAGAGCAATTTATTAAACCGCGATTTAGCTTGTTCGCAAACTCTTTAGCCCAACGAATGTTAGGCGTGTTTGTGCTTATACAGTCTCTCGTGGTGGCTATTCCATTTCCATTGAGCAACTATTTGCCCGCTATTGCAGTTATCTGTTTATCCCTAGGGTTACTCGAACGCGATGGTTTAATGATTCTAGTGGGAATCGCCATCGGTATTGCAGCTACTGCTTTCGGTGTTAGCGTATTTTATCTGCTACTCGCTTGGTTGTTTTAAGTCTAATTTCGCCTAGTGCCGTGTAGCCGATGTGTTTGAACTGTCTTGTAAAATAGCGGTAAAAACGGTTAATTGCTCAGCGACTCCAGATGTTTCAAGCAGTAGTTGCTTGTCTTCGCTAGGCAGTGGTAAATAATTAAACAGGCTGGTCATCAAGCCTTTTAAGCTTAAGCTTGTAAGCACATCCCAATTCACCTCAATTTGGTGCAACTTAAAGTACTGGCGTAATGCGCTGTGCAACAACAATTTGACTTGTGTGTTATCAGGTTCAGCTTGGTTATAGTCATGCGCAAAATTAGACCAATCAGGAGTTATCAAACGATAACCGCGAGTACTGCTTAATTCTTGTTTGGTTTCAAACCGACAAAGGGCTGCGAGTAGAATGCTCAAGCGCCCATCGCTTGTTTCTTCATAACGTACAATTCGGCCTGCGCAACCCACCTTACAAAGATCATTACCTAAATTTTGACTACCAGTGTCAAACGCAGGTTGAATCATGCCAATTAATTGATGACTTTTCATCGAGTCATGCACCATGTTTAAATAACGTGGTTCAAAAATATTCAATGGTAGTTCGCCATTGGGCAGCATTACTGCATTTGGTAACGGAAATATCGGTAGAGTATTCGGTAATTCTTCGAATGATTGAGTAAACGGTTTTTTAAACGAAGAAGGTGTTGTCGGTTTGCTCATAAACTTGTTTAACGAGTAGTTATTGCTTAATCTACTCTAATCGAGAGACCGTCTATTTTTTGTCTTTGCCAGATTGTTTTTTGATAGCTGTGATCGAAACAGCCTTATTTATAAATTAGCGATAAACCTCAACGCGGTTATTATATGTCTCTTACTATTCCCTTTTCTGAAGCGTGCCAACGTAATCAGTCGGTTATTCTTGATGTGTTGCAGCCTTATTTTTCGCAGATTGATTCGGTATTAGAAATTGGCTCAGGTACTGCGCAACACGCGGTTCATTTCGCGAAAGCGAACCCGCATTTAACATGGCAAACCAGCGACCAAACTCACTACTTAGAAGGGATTAATGCGCAATTAAGTAATGCAGCAGTTGCGAATATAATTTCTCCTATCGAGTTAAACGTGAATCAAACAGTATGGGTTTCAGGTAGCACCTCATATTCAGGTGTTTATACTGCGAATACTTTTCACATTATGACTTGGCAAGACATACAGGCATTTTTCAATGGCCTTGCAAGCGTTACTCATACAAACAGCTATTTATTTGTGTATGGCCCATTTAAATATACCGGTGTGTTTACTAGCGAGAGTAATCAGGCATTTGATCAAGTGTTGCGCGCGCGCGACTGCGGAAGTGCCATTCGCGACTTTGAAGCTGTTAATGAATTAGCGCAATCTGCTGGATTTCACTTAGTATCAGATACGTTAATGCCTGCAAACAATCAATGCATTGTTTGGCAGCGACATTAATTACTTTGAAAACTGAATTGGCTAGAGACAGCGTTTAACATTGTTCGAATTGCCGATCACCCTAAATCTGTATTAAACCAATGTTGTTTTTAATTATTTAGCGATTGAGAGTTGCCATGCAAGTACCACTAAAGTTTAAATCGTTGCCACCAGAAGACATGTTGAGTGCATCACGTGAATTCGTTTCGAACATCACAACACGTCGAACCGTTCGAGACTTTTCTGATCAACATATCGATTATGAAATTATTCAGAATGCAGTTCGTGCAGCCGCCAGTGCGCCCAGTGGTGCAAATAAGCAACCGTGGCACTTTGCGATTGTTGCAAACCCTGAAGTCAAAAAACAAATACGCAAGGCAGCAGAGATTGAAGAGCGTGAGTTTTACCAAAACCGTGCAAGCGATGCTTGGTTAGAGGATCTTAAAGTATTCGAAACGGATTCTAACAAGCCTTTTTTAGAAACAGCGCCGTATTTAATTGCGGTTTTTTTAGAACGCAACAGTATTGATGAGCAAGGCAATAAACACAAAAATTATTACATGCCAGAATCCGTTGGTATTGCTACTGGCATATTACTAACCTCGCTGCATTTGTCGGGTTTAGCCACACTGACACATACGCCAAGCCCTATGAAGTTTCTGAATAAAATTTTAGATCGCCCATCGAATGAAAAACCGTTTATGCTTATTGTTGTTGGTCACCCGGTGCAAGGCGTTACGGTGCCCAACATTACACGAAAACCATTTAGTCAAATTGCCACTGTGTTTGATTAACCTGAGAGGAGTTTATGACCACAATAGAAATACCCTGTGTCACAAGTGATGGCCAAGGAGAATCGTATTTCACTAAACGTAATGTCGAATTACACGGTGACAGCAATCGTTGTTTATCCGAACAAATATCGGCTGTTAATTTTCGCTTAAGAAAAAGCGACTCTGCATATTCTTCTGATTATCATGTGGCGGGCGATCCAACGCTGTTGGTGATATTGAGCGGTGTTGTGAAAATTGAGTTGCGTAATGGCCAGAGTCAACAGTTCTCTGCTGGGGAAATGTTTATCGCGCAAGATTATCTTGTTCAGCCAGATAATTTTGATTCAGACATTCATGGGCATCGTGCCGAAGTCGTTGGTGAGCAAGAATTGTCTGTGTTGCACCTAAAATTAGAAAAGCGCAATAATTAAAAACAGTCTTATAATAAAAGCACCTATAACAAAAATAACTATATTAAAAATCACAAGCCAAAGAGGAGTCAATCATGCAGTTAGTTATCAATAATATGAAATGGATATTAATTTTTGTCGGTGTTGTCACTTGCTCAATGGCATTAGTGGCCGTATCACCCGTTAATGGCCTAATCAATACGTTTGGTGCAAGCTATGCTGGCGTCGATCACCCTTTGGCTCAAGTCGTTACGCGTAACTGGGGATTTTTAATTACTCTTACAGGTGGCATGCTGATTTATGCCGCATTTAATTTACAGGTTCGTCGGTTCGCAATGGTAGTTGCTAGTATTAGTAAAGCATGTTTCATCGTTTTAGTTTTAGCCTACGCCGGTGACTATATGGATAAAGCGATTGTTGCAGTTGTGTTTGATTCTGTAGTGGTTATTTTATTTTTGTTATACCTCATTAAAAAACCAGCCTGATTTAGCCATTTTAGATGTCTTGTTACGCTGTTTCACTTTAGTATGTCGGCGTTATCACATTAGTCAGTAATATTTTTTGCAATGAATTTCTTTAATACGCGAGCAGTTAATTTGTTGTTCGGTTATGGCCTATTGCTGAGCGCTGCACTTGTGCTGAACGCATTGTTTTTGAGTGAATATTATTCAACTGAAACAGGCTATCAAGATGTTGAGCTGGTGCATGATCAGTCTAAAAAAATCGTCTTATCGAATTACGCGATTAAAACCAAAGACCAGATTTTATTAGCGGCAAACACACCAGAAGAGTTAGGATTGGTTTTTCGGTTTAAACAATCGGCAACGCTCTCAATTAAGATTCAACCTCTCTACCCAGCACATATTTGCGGTAGAACTGGTCCAGGAATAGATCAAGCCGAACTATCTCTTAAATCAGCAAAAAGGGGCTATTTATTTCCGATTCGTCTCTCGAACCAGGAAACCTTGAGTCTGGATGTGTTTGCTGGCGAGACCCTAGACGTTTCATTGCAGAACAACGTTGTTAACAATTGTGGTCGCGCGAATTTAGTGTTCGAAGTAACTAACCCAGACCTCTCCAGTGTTTTATTTATATGGTGTCTAGCTTGGGCAATACTGATTTTTGTATGTTGGTGGTGTCGGAGTTCAATGCTGCTGATTGGCATAGCCCTTGGCTTGAATGTCGTATTAGTTTGGGCGGATACAACATTAGGAAAAATTGGCTACCAAACATTGATGTTCAATACCGCAATTAGCTGGCTATTGACTGCGTTTATGTTGTTGTCGAGTTTGTATTTAAAACGATCTTGGGTGATTAGCATATTAGTCGCTTTATTGTTAATAACGGCTTTTAGTGTGCCAATGACGTTTGTAATTAACTTGCTGGTTTTTGGTAAGCCGGTGGAAATGGATACTATTTATGCAATATTGCAGAGTTACTTATCACAAATTATTGAGTTCTGGGGCGCATTTCTTGGTTTGCGTGCGGCATTAGCGTTTGCCGTTATCACCCTATTTTTTATAATAATAAGCTACCTGTTTCGTAGCGCGCATAACCATAAGTTTAAAACATTTGTAATCACGAGTTTACTCATTGTTATTTCCAGTATTGCTGCAGCCAGCAGTATTTACGGCAGCCACACTTATCGTTTGGTTGACAATTCTTTTGATGCTTATAAGCGAGAAATTAATAAACTAAGGTCTATATCTGCGAAGCGCAATGTCAATGAAATTGATGCTAGGTTGAATTCTGCGTTTAATAAAAACACCACGGTTATCGTTATCGGTGAGTCGGTCAACAAAAATAATTTATCGGCTTATAGTTATATTAGAAAAACAACGCCGCTTTTAGATCAACGAATCCAAAGTGGCGAAGTAATCCGTTTTGATAATGCGTATTCAAACCACACGCACTCTAACCCAAGCTTATCGTTTATGTTGACTGGCGCGAATCAGTACAAAAGAAATAACTGGCTTGAGTCGCCATCGATTCTTAATGTAGCAAGAGCGGCAAACCTTCCGACAACGTGGTTAAGTAATCACCGGATGGCAAGTGGGTGGTCCAATCATATTACGACCATTGCCAAAGAAGCAGATAAAACCAGAACCATTAATTACAAAATTGGTGTTGGGAATATTTCATCAAATTACGATGGCAAATTATTGCCGATGTTTGCCACGGAAATCGATAAACAGCCTGAACAGTTGATGTTTTTACATTTTTACAATAGTCATGTTAACTATTGCAACCGCTTTCCAAGATCAATAGAGAGAATTAGTAATCAAATCAACCCATTAAATTTTGGAGAGCTTTATCATACTCGTTTAGCAAGCAATCATTGGGTCAGCTGCTATGACAGATCAATTAAGTACACCGATTTACTACTCGAACAAGCTATTCAAATCTTAGAGAAAAAAGAAAACCCTGCTGTATTGGTTTACTTGTCTGATCATTCAGAAGAAGTCTTCTCTGGTCGTGGCCACAATTCGTCAGTTTTTACCAACGCGATGGTGAGTATTCCACTTGTCGTATGGGCTAATGATGCCTGGAAATCACAACATTCCGATGTGTGGCAGGCACTTCAAAAAAATGCCCAACAAGTATTTACCAATGATCGTTTATTTGAATTGGTTGTAGATTTAAGTGGTATTGAGAGCAATACAATTGATGATAAACACACATTATCATCTACGAGCTATCATCCACCTGAAATACCCTATACTCTTCACAGAGCGGTAAAGCTTAATAAGCCAGATCATTGGCAATACTGGCAAGGTGTCAATATGGCTACGCTCGTCTCTCACACAACAGACAATCCTTTGCGCTTGCAGGCAATGAATATAAATTCCTTGGGCAAGGCGAGTTATGCTTCATTTCTGGGCATCAAAGAATTTAGTTTTACGGTTGAGCTTAATGAGAGTAATGCTTATCAGATTGCAAATCAGCACGATCCCAATGCGCCACTAGCACTCACGAGTTTATTAGATGGTCTTGAACTGGCGTCGCTAAGTTGTATAAACCTAGATATATCAAGTAAGGCAAGTGTTGAGGGCATTGCGAAGGCAAATGAAGACTTGCTTGAACGTTATGACTTCGCGTTTTGTGATCAGAAAAATAGCACAACATTAAGTTTGTATTCGCCTGATTTTTTCGAATCGCTGACTTCATTGAAATACAATACGTTGCTACAACTAAATTTGCGATCAATCTATGATGCCCCCAGGCCCAATTAAAAACTAAACAAACTCAATGCATAAACCTCACCAAAGGTACTATTTATGAAACCAGGTAAAACAGGTATTGCTCGAATTATTGATGCAGCTGGCTATTCAATGAAAGGCATACAACACAGTTGGAAGAATGAATCAGCGTTTCGCCAAGAGCTGGTTCTTGCGGCAATTATGTTGCCAGCGGCAGTATTTATAGGTCGCACTCCTGCGGAAGTTGCTATTTTGATGCTCAGTGTGTTTGTCGTGATTATTACTGAGCTGTTAAATAGTGGCTTAGAGGCAATTGTTGATAAAGCTTCACCAGAAATTAATCCACTTGCAGGTGCAGCCAAAGATTGCGGTTCAGCGGCGGTGTTTTTCTCATTGATCGCCACGTTTATTGTATGGCTGATTATTATTGGCTCTCAGTTTATCTAAGTTGCTTTCTGTCTAAGGTACTGTTTATTTAAGGTACTGTTTATTTAAGGTACTGTTTATTTAAGGTACAAAAAACGCCGTTAATTACGCACTTGCATTACTTTGAAATGCATTGTTAGCCCTATTTTCTATCCCTCATTCTACTGAGCACAAATGACAATAAGCACTTTTTCTTATTGTCATTTGTGCGCTAAACCGTATTATATTTTAAAAAAGCGGTCATTAAGCACGGGCAGCGTCTGATCGGTGCGCGTAAGCATTAAATAGTAAGGGGTTTAGAGTGGTTAATATTGGAGTTAAAAGAGCGTTAGGATCAATGACTGTGTTGTTTGCAGTTGTTAGTTTATTGATCAATATTGTTGTTGCCGAATCGGTTTCGGCAAGAACCAAAAAGGGTACAAGTACGTCAAGTATCTTTGTTAGCCCGCATGCCAAAGATAAAAACTTAAAAAAAGTAGCGGTTTTACCATTTAAAGCACCGGTAGAGTTGGCTGGTGCAAGCATTGCAGATGTTTTCACCACGGAAATCTTAAAAACATATAAGTACCGCTTAATTGAACGTAGCCAAATGGAACAAGTGCTAGATGAAAAAGCACTCGGCTTACAAGGCGTCATCAGCAGTAGCGAAGCGATCCAAATAGGTAAATTGCTCGGTGTTGAAGGGGTTATCTTAGGCACCGTGCCTGAATACGGTTTGCGAGCTAGTGGTTCTAATGAATTACCATCGGTGGGTATCAATGTTCGTATGATCAGTGTAAATGATGGCAGCATTGTTTGGAGTGTTTCAGATTCAGCGCTGGGGCGTGCCACCGATCCTATCTCGTCTTTTGCTGTGTCCTTAGTGCAACGTGTGGTGCAAGAATTAAAACTCGAATGGATCAAGCAGGGTGATACCGTTGCAATTAACTTGCCGGCCATCAGTGCGTCAAGAGTTGAGGGTGGTGTTCGTGAGGCTGAGATTATCTTACCGCGTTCCTCTAAAACGGTGTTCACCAGTTATCGTATTTATCGTAGTCGTACTGAGTTTGGCGATTATCAGTATATTGGCGTTGCTAAGAATACATCCGAAGCGCGCAATACAACGTTTAAAGACTCGAATTTGCTGGATGATGAACAATACTATTACAAGGTTGTGGGTGTCGCACCCTCTGGGCTGAACGGGCCATTATCAGTTGCTTATGATGTTACTACCATTGGGCCTCCATCAGCAGTCTTGGGTTTTAATGCTGACAGTAATAAAGCGCGAAAAGTACCATTAACATGGAACTCAGCGAGCGAGCCGCATATCAAAGGCTATGACATATATCGCGCTGTCGATCCTTCTGGGCCGTTTCGCAAAATAACCCAAGTGCGCGGCGCCACAAAAACCAGTTATCTTGATAAAGGCGGAAAGCAAAAGGCATCGTTAGATGATTATCGAGATTACTATTATCGTATTCACGCGGTAAATGTGGTGGATGTGCAAAGCATTGCTTTCGATGTTATTAGAGCAAGAACCAAACCATTACCTGAAGCCGTTACCGGGTTTAGTGCTAGCAGTAACGGTGTCAAAGAAGTTGAATTGACATGGAGTAGAAACGCGGAAGACGACATTGCAGAGTATCGTATTTACACGGGTAAAAAAGTAAACAACGTTAAGCGAATCCTGAAAAAAGTATCGCCCACTCAAACCTCTTATACGCATAAACGTTTGCTTGATGGCAAAGAATACTTTTATCGTGTGGTAGCTATTGATGTAGACAAATTGGTTAGCCCAACAACTGAAACGATTTATGCACGCACTAAACCACGACCACAAATACCCAGTGGCTTTGCTGCGAATCTAGTTGATGAAACGATTACGGTGTCTTGGAATAGCAACGCTGAATCAGACATTAAGCACTATGAAATTAAAACCACGGGTCGATTTTTGTTAACTAAAGGCCCTAGCGTTATTCCTACCAGTGAAACATCTTATGTTTTCACAGATTTGAAACCAGGTGGTTCTGGGAGCTTTAAAGTGCGAGCAGTGGATGAAACGGGTTTAGCAAGTGACTACACAACAGTAAAAAAAATAAAAATACCAAAACCCGAAGCCATTGATGTAGGTAGTGTCGACAATGAACTTACAATAAATCGAGGGGGCTATGCGTCGAACTAAAAGTAACTTCCTGCGGCTAATTCTCTCTGTTACCGCATGTCTGACTGTAGTCGCTGTGACTAATGCAACGGCAGCACTTTCGCCGCGTGTGATGGTGCTAGTGGAAGAAAAGAACTTAGGTACTTACAGTATTAGTGAAGCCGAGCGCGTCATTACGCAAACCTTACTCGATAAAGGCATTGAAGTCGTGGATGCCGACTTTGTAAAAAGCAGCACCACGCGCGACAAATTTACGTACTCGTGGGCTTGATAAACAAGCCAAAGAACGCGCAGCCGTAATGCGTGAATGGAAAAAACAAAACAGCTTTGGCGCACACGCACGCCGCATCTTTAGCGGCGTATTACAAACAGGTATTAGTTCCTTTACCGGTGGCTTAACAAATGTTGTGACCAACCGTTTAGCGAATAGAGCCATTGAAGATTTGTTTGATGGTGAAGGGAGTTACTAGGCTTGTATTAAGTCCAGATAATCGCCATTCAGAGCAAATCGTAGTATGGCATCGGTGTCAGCTTAACGATATGTAGCTTAATTGGACAATGCAGAGTATCTGCCGGGCGAAGAATCTAAAAAAAGATTGCCACGCTTTGCTCACAATGGCAGTTTTTTGCCCATAAGAGCCATTTCGAAGTCGCTTCATAAACTTGATATTAGGCTCAATTTATTCAACTTTTGGCATTTCGAAGCCGCCGCCTCGCCACAAACTCAGGATTAAAACTGGCTCATCTCCAGCTGTCAGAGCGTGTGGTTGATAAGAGGGATGGTGAATAGTTTCCCCAGCTTTTTTCCATCTAGGGCTTCCAATCAAACCATCTGCGTCCCACCAAACTTCTCCAGCTAACACTATATATAGTTCTTCAGGACTGTGGCTATGGGTTGGATAGGTGATGCCTCCACCCAAAAGCATAATCTCAACTAAGCCTTCTTCGTAAATAATCGGTCCATCAGAGTCTGCTATGGGAAACCAAGCTGACCCGCCAACAAAATTCTCGTTTATATCTTTTTCAGTATAAGGCTGTCGCCAGGACTGAATTTCATAACTGTTCTTTATCGCCTCAACGAGATCTTCCGTATATTGATGTGCCGTGCCGATCGAATTTATTGATTCTACTATTGGTAGTGAGCAAGGTTTCAATTCACGCGTAGAAAGACCGTCCATACTCGGTAGATCAGCAGCAAATGAATTAGCATCTTCACTATCTAGATTTGAGATTACTTGAATCACTAAATCGAGCAAATCTCTAGGGGAATGCAGCAAGAGGGGAACCTCGTACTATTAAAAAAGGCCGTTTTGAGTATAAAATAGACGTTTATCAATTTCTAGCTAAATGTCTAGAGAAATACTCAGTGCTAAAAAACAGATTCGTTAATCCAATCACATAGACTCATACAGACTCTTTTTAATTTCTTCCTTAAGTTCCGCGTAAATATCTTTTAGTTCCTGATTCTTTGTTGCGCGTGAACGTTTTGCAATTTTCATTAAAATATCTTTATCTTGCAGACGCAGTACTTTGCCGTTATAGGCTTTTAGCGTGCGCACGAATTTAGTTGCCAATAACAAGCAATCATTATTCAGATCTTTTAATTGAATCTCGTTTAAATTTACTCTTACTACCATTGCGCTTAATCTATGCAGCCCCTTCCGCAACAACATTAGATTAATGTTATTGTGGGTTCCAACTCGCATTTGTAGAATCACCACTCTCCAGCGCTAGATCATCTACATGCACGGAGCAGAAGAGCAAACAATGCCTGTTTTTGAGCATTTCGTCAATTATATCGGTATGATGATGTAATACTCGATAAATAATAAAAATCCAGAAAGAGGTTCGCTATGCCTTATTCCATAGAAATGATCGAAGAGATCAATCTGCTAGCCCGTTACAATTTAGATACTGATCTAGAAGGTCTTAAAGTTCATTCGTCGGCCGGTGAAGAAGTTGTTGCAGCCACTGAACGCTTGTTTGATAAAGGCTTAATTTCACAAGTAGATGGCGGGTATCTAACCAGCCTTGGGCGCACGGCTGCTGAACATGCGCAGGGGTTGTTGCAAATTTTAAAGTAGTGAATCGAATAATAAACTGTTTAGTGAGAGCCTATGAGTAAGCTTAAAGCCGTTTATCGAGCGCTAATAATATTATGCATGATGTTTCTAACGCCGAGCTTGTCATACGCAGAGCAGGCAGATAGTGTCTTTATTGGTGACATCATTACTGCAAATGATGCCGCACCTTTTGCCGAAGCAGTTGCGGTTAGAAATGGTCGAATTATTGCCGTTGGCAGTAAAGACGAGGTTCTAACTCACAAAGGCAGTCGTACTGAAATAATTGAATTGCTTAGCGGCGCGTTAATGCCAGGATTTATTGATGCGCATACGCACCCAATTGCCTCGGCAATTTTATCTACCACGGTGGATGTGTCTGGCTTTAACCATGTGTCAACATCAGCAGTCATGCAAAGCCTCAAAGAAGGTATTGCGAATGCTGAACCTGGTGACTGGGTCATGGCCTTTGGTTGGGACCCAGCGATATTGCGACAGCTAAAAACGCCTAGCCGAGAATTACTGGATGAACTTGCGCCAGAAAACCCAGTGCTTATTTTGACGCAGACCATGCACACCGCTTTTGTAAATGGCATGGCCTATGAACGTGCGGGTATTGGTAAAAACACACCAGACCCTGCAGGTGGATATTTTGAGCGTGATAGCCAAGGCGAATTAACTGGAACCGTGATTGAAACGAATGCAATTTCATATTTTTTAGGGGCATTTCCAAAACAGCCCGAAGCCGCTTATACCTATTTACTTGATGAACAGGTTAATCGGTATGCCAAAGCAGGTTACACAACGATAGTTGCACCTGGTTTGCAACCTTTAATGCCCAACCATATTGAGTCATTAAAAGCCGCCGTTAATCATGATGCCGCACCCGTGCGCGCACGAACGTATCCAATATATAAAGATTTAAAGGCGAGTGATTATCAACCAACAAATGGTGATGCTCAGTTTAAGGTGCTCGGCATTAAATTATGGGTAGATGGTTCACCATACGCAGGTGGTATGGCAATGAACGATCCTTATTTAGACTCTGAGTTTACTCGCACAAGTTTGGGTATTCCATCGGGTAGCCGTGGGCATTTAAATTACACAGACCAAGAACTGTTAGCGATCATTGAAAAATACCATGTTCAAGGCTGGCAGGTGTCTTCGCATGTTCAAGGCGAGCGAGCGATTGATCAATACTTGAGTGTGATGGAGCAAGTGCTCGCCAAGCACCCAAGGCAAGATCATCGACACCGCATTGAACACAATGCGTTGATAACGAAGGTGCAATTGCAAAGAGCATTTGAGTTAGGGATAACGCCCAGTTTTTATATTGAGCATGTTGCGTATTATGGCGATGCCTTAAGCCAAGAAATTGTCGGGCCAGAACGGGCGAGCCGTTTTATGCCAATGCAATCGGCTATTAACGTAGGCCATACTGTGTCCTTACATACAGATACGCCATCATCACCACTGGATGTATTGCATGCCATGCAAACAGCGGTTCAGCGCCAAGCAGAAAGTAGTAATAATGTTATTGGCGATAGCGAAACGGTTGCTGTGAACGATGTAATCAAAGCCGTAACCATCAACGCGGCGTGGCAAATATTTGAACAAGATGCGCTCGGCAGTATTGAGGTTGGCAAAGTCGCCGACTTTACTGTGTTGTCAAAAAACCTATACAACACGCCACCTGAAGATTGGACAAAAATAAACGTTGTTGATACTTACTTGGCGGGTCAGCGTGTTGAGTATCCGAGATTTACAATGCGCAAAGCGAGCTTAATTGCTAAAGTTTTGTGGAGCCGTTTTCTCGCTTGGTTTAGCTCTTAATTTTTAATTTACAGGTACTGGATGCGTATGCATCATTTTTAACTGAGATAGTATCCATTTGCGGGGCAATTTGTGTGCAGCTTTTTAGGTTAGTTTTCTTTAGATGGCTTAGAAGAAGGCTTAGACCTTTTTTCGGCTAACTCTTTCATTCGAGTCATGACCAATGGTAAATCGCGTTTAAACGCTTTACCAGCGGCTGCATAAATTAAAAAGCTTAAGCGACCTTTAAAATTAACTTCGTGGGTAAAAGTCGTCGTTCCTTCTGGGCTATCTTCAAAATAACGTTGCAGGTCTATTGCTTGATAAAGAGGCACATACAAACGTTCGGTGAATGATATACCTGGGTTTACTTTCGTCAGCTTAAATTTGGTGCGCGGCGCGCCTTCGCTTTTGACATAGCCAGTCGCGCCTTGTACGAACGCCGAATCATTTTCAAGATAGGAATACTCAACTACAGTATCGAAGTCTTTCCAGTTTTCAACATCTTCCCAAAGCTGCCAAATAGTTTCTTTTTTTGCTGTGGTCGTTACCGAGTACTTGAGCGTGTAATTTGGCAACACTTGCACTTCTTGTGCAACTGCGCCGCTAAGCACGAATGCTGCAATAAGAAAGGCAGTTATTTTTTTAGTTGCCTTGATCATTGACCAGGCTAACTTGTTGCTCGCGATTATTGTTTAATAAACTCAGCATTTCAGCAATAACGATTGGCCGGCTAACGCGATCCATATAATGCCCCATTCCTTCAATTAACTTGAGTTTGGCATTGTTGACCAGTTCTGCTGTGTGTTCGCCACCGGATGGCGGTATCAGCGTGTCGGCGGTGCCGTGTATCACCAACGTTGGCTGTTTGATCGTTTTTAATAATTCTACTCGATCTCCCGAATCGATAATGGCTAGAATTTGCCGACCAAAACCCTCGGGGTAGTGCGCGCGATCAAAGCTACGCGCCATATTGGTTTTCCATTCTTCTAGACTTAGTTCGGCGACAGTGCCGTCAATTTTGGTCGCAAAGGTTGCGTTTTCAGTAATGATTTCCTCACGGCTCAAGCCGTCTTGGCTTTTTAGACCCGGCTGAGTTGAGCCCTGCGCTAAACTTGGGTCGCCGGAGGTTGACATAATAGACGTTAATGTTGTGATGCGCTCTGGATAATCCGCGGCCATAATTTGCGCAATCATGCCGCCCATTGATACACCGGCAACGTGCGCTTTTTTGATGTTTAAGTGATCCAATAGGCCAATGCCATCTGAGGCCATATCTTCCAGAGTGTAGGGTGCGCCGACAGACAAACCCAATTTGTACCTTAATAGCGCCATGACGCCAGGCGTGCCTGCGTCGTGCAGCTTGCCCGACCAACCGGCATCCCTGTTGTCATAGCGAATCACGCGAAAGCCTTGCTCGACCAGACTGAGAACCAAATCATCAGGCCAGTGAATTAATTGCGCGCCTAAACCCATTACCAATAAAACCGCTTCGTCGTTTGGATTGCCAAAGTCTTGGTAGGCCAAGTTTAGACCGTTAACGTGGGTGTAATACGTTGGGTATTCAATGTGGCGTTGTTGTGCGGTTGTGGCTGGGGCAAAGCAAATAAACAACAATACATTAAGCAACATTGCACAGTTTCGTATCTGTCTCGTCATGGTTTTCTCTTCTTATGATGGGGCAACGCAGGTGACAACAGTTGTCACTAATTTTCGATTATTATAGGCAAACTGTTAAATATTTAGGTGAATCTTAGGCAATATATGCAGTAATCTATGGCTATGAGTGCGCAGATAAGTGATATCAATCAATTTACATTAGATCTCGGGCAAGGTTCCGAGCTTGGTATGGCGTTGGCGCTCGCCATGATGATGTTTTCAGTTGCCTTAGGTTTAAGGCCAGCGCATTTTGCTGCAATTAAAGACAGACCAAGGGCTTATGTTGCTGGTGTTGTTGCACAATTGCTTGCTTTGCCTTTATTAACTGTGGTGCTTGTTCATTTGCTTAACCCGCTGCCGTCAATCGCGCTTGGCATGATCTTAGTGGCGTGTTGCCCTGGCGGTAATGTCTCGAATATGTTGGTGCTGCTGGCAAATGGCAATACCGCGTTATCGGTATCGCTAACCGCAACGTCGAGCTTGGCCGCCGCATTTATTACACCTGTTTCGATTTTGTTTTGGAGCTCTTTATATGTGCCCACGGCGAACTTGTTAACTGAAATAGAGTTTGATGCGGTGAGTTTTCTAATTCAAACCAGCATAATTTTAGCCTTGCCATTGCTGCTCGGCATGCTGTTGCTCAAACTAAATCCGCAGCTCGCGCAAACAATTCGTAAGCCGCTGGTTATGTTATCTACGGCAGCCTTATTTGGCATCATTATTGTTGCCAGTGTGCGCTATTGGGAAATGTTTGTTTTACTGGGGGCGATGATTATTGGCATTGTGGCATTGCATAATGCGAGTGCTTTTTTATTAGGCTATTTCAGCGCTCGGCTTGCCAGTGCAAGTATGTCAGAGCGCCGAACCTTGACCTTTGAAGTTGGCATTCAGAATTCGGGGCTGGGTATTGTCATCTTATTAACTCAAATGGGTGGGCTAGGCGGCACTGCCGCTATTGCCGGCTTATGGGGTGTTTGGCATATTTTAGCCGGTTTAGTTTTAGTCGTGATTTTTCGTAAGCTGGTAGATTAACGTTCTATGGTCGTAAACAATAGAAATAAAAAGTACGAGGTAATATGTTTGATTTAGTAATTAAAAATGGTTTAGTGATCGACGGTTCAGGTGGTGCGCCCTTGCAAACAAATATTGCTGTTCGTGATGGTTTGATTGTCGAAGTGGGCGAATGCCAAGGCGAAACTCAACAAACGATTGACGCTGAAGGTTTAATTGTCACGCCTGGATTTGTTGATGTGCACACCCATTACGATGGCCAGGTCTCTTGGGACGAAGAGCTGATGCCATCAGTAAACCATGGCGTTACGACTGCGGTGATGGGCAATTGCGGGGTCGGCTTTGCGCCGTGTCGAGCCAGTGACCGCGATACCTTGATTAAGCTAATGGAAGGCGTTGAAGATATTCCAGGTACGGCTTTGCACGAAGGCATAAAATGGGATTGGGAGAGTTTTCCTGAATACATGGATGCAATTGAAAAAATTCCGCACACCATCGACTTTGCCGTAATGGTGCCGCACGACCCATTGCGTGTATACGCAATGGGTGAACGTGCCATATTTGATCAGCCTGCTAATGCTGATGAGATTAAATTAATGCAGGATTTGGTTCGTGAAGCAATGCAAGCGGGTGCAATTGGTTTTTCAACAGGTCGCAGCGACTCACATAAAACCGCGGATGGCGACTGGACGCCAGCCAGTGAAGCCACAAAAGAAGAATTGGTTGGGATTGCTGAAGCCTTTCAAGACCTAGATTATGGCGTGCTGCAAGCGGTGAATGATTTTGATATCACGCGCGAAGAAGATAATTTTGATGCCGAGTTTGAAATCATGGAAGCCTACTTTCATGCAGGCAGTGGTAAGCGTGGCTCTATGTCCTTAATGCAACGCGATTTTGCGCCTGATGATTGGCTAAAAATTATCGCTGGCAGTGAAAAAATGAATGCGGCTGGTTTGGATATTTACTTGCAAGTTGCGCCCCGCGCGATTGGTGTGTTTAACGGTTTAAACTGTACCTTTCATCCGTTAATGGGGTTTCCGAGTTACATTGCGATTCGCGATAAATCGTTAGCCGAGCGTGTTGAGATTATGCGCGACCCCGCGTTTAAAGCGCAGCTGTTATCAGAAACGCCTGTGCCGTTGGCAGGTGAAGGATCATCCGTACCGCCAATGGTGGATATGATGATCGCGCAATACCCGCAATTGGCCGAAAAATTGTTTAAGTTAGATATCGATGGTGTGGTCGATTATGAACAAAGCAATGAAACCTCTATTGCGGGTCAAGCACGTCGAGATGGCGTCAGTGTCTGGGAGAAAGCCTACGATTTGATGTTAGAAAATGATGGCAAAGCGATGATTTACTTCCCTGTATTTAATTACACTGAAATGAATTACGACAATGTGTACACAATGTTGAAACACCCTAAAGCCTTACCGGGTTTATCGGATGGTGGTGCG
>CAZOBR010000025.1:0-21316 GCA_964578035.1 uncultured Gammaproteobacteria bacterium | reverse complement strand
TGGAATCGCGAGACATAAATAGCGAAGAACCCGCATTTATAATCTACCGTTTTATAGATTACGGGTTATAGAAGCTCTACGCCTACTAAAATATTTAAACGCTATTTGTTGTCGGCGTTTAAGAGTTTGATGAATACTGACTAATTGCCCAAACTGCCCAACTAAAAACACCTTACTATTTTCCCAACCTTTCATCACGTTTCTCCATAATTCCGATGTGACGTTTTATCATAATTTGGAGCCTACCTATTTTGACCATTCCAACCAAATAGGCTTGCCCAATAACCAGGAGCAAAAGTATAAAAAATGAATGAGTGAGTCAAATACTTTTTCACGAATGAGTAAAATAAGTGAAAATAGTTAGGGTTATCGCTGCATATAAGCAGTTAATTAACTGCCAGAGACGGGCTGTTGATTAATAGTCCAGTCGTAGTCTAGGAATTTAACTTTGTATTCTGCGGGAATTTTGTCAGTGCGAAATTGGTTTACATATTCTACAAGGCCTTGCTTATCGCCAGATGGCACGTAATCTTTGGTATAGAACTTCATGATTCCGGATAATGAAACGGTTTTCTTTTCTGGGCTAATTTGAATGTGTTTGGGTTTTGAGAAAAACTCGACTGAGGCGGCTTGTAAATCGCGTTCTAGATTCTCTGGGGTGAATAACGTTTTGGGTAAGCGTGGGCAATCTACTACCATGCAATTTAGTGCAAAATGAATGCGTGCATCGCCCAGTGGCCGTATCACTTTATTTTCATAATCGTACAAATTAGTTTTTTTGCCGCCAATTACGACGCGGCGGAATTTAAAAAATGAAGCACGTTTAAATAGGCTGCTAAAGTTTTTAGGAATATCTCGTTCGATCACGCCCTTCATTGCCAGCGCGTTGTAGGTGTTAATGTGATAGGCCAATACTTCTTCGCTGCTAGGGAATAACTCTGGATGGCTTTGCGGGCTGACCCGCCCCACTGCATCAACAAAACGTTGTAATTGACTGGTGTCTTTTGACAGCGCAATGAAGTCGGTTCTGCCTTGATCATCAACAAAGCGCTCTAGGGTTGCTGCCCAGTCACCCAGTGCTTCTTGGTATGGGTTATTTTGAGCTTGCGCATTAAGTGTAAAAACAACCCAAAATAGCGCCGTATAGAGTTTAATTGTGTGTATTTTATTAATCATAATATTGCTTAAGTAAACATGCCAAAATGTGCGCAATTAAGAAATGCCTGTGCGGCTTTTGCAGTTTGCTCGGTCTTTAAAACAAACGACCGCACAGACAATAGTCTAAAAAATTAAATTTGTGTACCTTGATCTACCTTAAAAGAACCGTTAAACCGCTATTTAATTTCAATATGTTGAATAAAATAAGCATTACTCTCATTACATTCTTCACGAATACAGCGCTTGCTGAGCAAGCTGGTGAGATAGTAACTAACAATCGCTTTGAACAACTAAGAACAGCGATATTTGCTGAACCCTATACGCAACTTCCCCGCTATAAAGTCACGCGTAAGCTGTTTAAAAACACGCAGAAAGACCAACCGAGCAAGCTTTTCAATGATGCAAAGCGCACCTTAGTTGATAAATCTGATTTGCTAGACGCTGGTCGTGGGCAAAAGCTATTGCAAGCCAATGGAATTTGTTTTACCGGTGATTGGATAATTGATCAAAAGTCAACGTTCAGTGGTTTGTTCAAACAAGACACCCACGTGCCAATTATTAGTCGTATCTCTGTGTCGTTTAGCGGCACCTTACAAAAAGAACGCCGAGCATTAGGCATTGCGGTAAAGTTATTACCACATGACTTAGGTAATCAGCCCAGCATGAATGTATTTGCGTTGCACAGCGTAGGCGGTGTACAAACCAAGAACGTGCTGAATTTAGCAATGGATAACGAACCACCATTAGGCCGAGTGCCGCGCTTAGCGGATATTCCAACGGCGTTAAAACTAAAAAGCGACCTACTCAAGGCGGATAAAGAAGTGGGCTCAAAAAAACCGAGCGTAACTTACCGAACAGTTGCTCCGCTTGCCGAATATCAAACTGCCGAATATCAAGCGAGCGAAGTGGTTGCACCGCGTTGGGTGCGTTTTAGTCCGCTGACCGCGCATCGTGCGGATCAAAATGATTTCAGAGACGAATTACGAGTTGAAAATTACCCTGACAAACAAATTGTGTATGCCATTGAGGTTGCAGAATCGTTAAACCAGAAAAATCGTAAGCGCGATGCAAGCTGGCAAACCATTGGACAATTGGTGCTGAGTGAGTCCGTTACATCAGATGCTTGCGATACTCGTTTGCATTTTACGCACCCAAAGAACTAAAGCACCAAATTAACTCAATCTGTAAAGTACCTAATCAGCGGGTACCACAAGACTTAAATAGAGTCAGATTGGCTAAACTGTCTTATTCTCTTTGTACTGGTGATGCTCGTCAAAGATCGAATACCATGATGCTTTTGAGTCACAAAATATATGATACTTTTTATCACATTGAAATGCGGTTGCGACCGTGCCTAGCCTGAGCCGTTTTATATTAGGCAAACTTTTTAATGCACTATAAAGAGGGCTTCCGCAATTTGAACAAAACGCTCTGACTTTATCGTGATTAGACTGAAATTCTTTAATGAATTCAACGCCCGAAAACCTTAGCTTATTTGCATTAACAGGGCTATTTGTTGCAAACGCACCGCCTTGGGCTTTTCGACACTGAGAACAATGACACATTGCAATTTCATTGATTTCACCATCGTAGATATAGCTAACCTTTGCGCATAAACAGTTGCCTGTAATCATTATATTTCTCTCAAAGTAATACTAATTTTTAGAGCACTAAACTTGTGACTGGCACAATCGCCGCTGGCTTTGCGCCAACAGGCGTTAGTGTTCTACCTTTAAAGTGTAGCGTTCTGTTATGGCACATCGCATGCTCACGCTCAGGCTCTAAGCGAACATGATCTCTTTCAAAATAAAGACTAACACTGCCATTGTTGCCATTGGTACAGGTGATCATTCCTGTATTTTTTGCTTGTTGTTTTACCCACCAATAAAACAATAACCCTCTTGGATGCTTTTGAAGCTGTTGTGGCTGTGGCACCATGGTTAACACTGGGTTGACCGTATCTGAAAATTCGTTGGGCGCGATTGGCTTTACACCATGGTGTGGCGCTTTGTAAAAATCCGCTGAAAAAACTTTATTACCGACTAATTTGCTGCCTAGATTTTGACTTAAGTCTCCCGTGAATAGGGTGCTGTAGCCACGCACTTCCCAACGCATAATAATTGAGTAATCGTTAATCTCGGCTTGTAATATTTTTGGTGATTCAAGGATTACAATTCGACTGGTCGGAAGTTTAATCACGTCGCCTTTTTTTACATCTTTAATGACCGCATTTAATTTTTGCGCTTGAACCAACATTTGCTCAAACTCACTTTCTTTGTAATCAAAGTCTTCGTGCCCCATGACCGGCCTGTTTATATAGATGTTTTGTATCGTTATACCCGACTGGATTATATTGATTAGGCCGCCTACGTGGTTTGTATGCGGGTGACTCACAACAAAGTTTTTCACCTCTCGAATGCCTTCACGTTTTAAATAAGGAATAAAATACTTCTTAGTTGCCTCAACTGTTCCTGTATCGACAATCGTTACCTCACCGCTATCAATGAGTACATGACAATCCTGAGTTGACCCGCCAGCATTACAATCCACCATGGTCCAGACGGGTGCGGCATAACCCTTATCACTAAATAAAATATATGTAACAGCAAACACTATTAAGCCTACCGTGCCAATTTTCATCGCCTTATTACTAAACACAAACATACCCATTACCCTTTTGACTTTTGCCTAGCTTGATAGAATTAACTATTTTTTCTAATCATACGCATACCGCACTGCGTCCTCAAGCGTACTCACGGGCATTATGTTTAGCTTTGATGATTTTATGCCACCTTGATTCCCTTTAGGGATGATTAAGCGCTTAAAGCCAAGTTTCTCAACCTCTTTAATACGATCTAAGCCGTTTTGTACTGGGCGAATCTCACCCGTTAAGCCGACTTCTCCGAACACGGCTAGATCATTATCAAGCGGGCGATTTTTAAAGCTGGATAGCACCGATAACAATATTGCTAAGTCCGCTGCGGGTTCGTGTACTTTCACGCCGCCAATCACATTTACGAATACATCTTGATCGTACAGTGAGTAGCCTGCATGGCGATTTACTACTGCAAGCAACATGGCTAGGCGTTGATTGTCTAGGCCAACGGTTACTCGGCGCGGGTTGGCAAGTGAGCTTTGATCGACTAAGGACTGTACTTCCACGAGTAATGGCCGCGTGCCTTCTTGTGAGACCAATATCACACTACCAGTAGCGTCGTCTTGGGCGCGTTTAATAAACATGGCGGATGGGTTAGTGACTTCTTTAAGGCCTGCATCGGTCATTGCGAATACACCAATTTCATTCACCGCACCAAAGCGGTTTTTAATCGCGCGTATCAAACGAAAGCTACTATTGCGTTCGCCTTCAAAATACAAAACCGTATCCACCATGTGTTCTAGTACACGTGGCCCGGCTAATGCGCCCTCTTTAGTAACGTGACCTACCAAAATAACAATGGTGCCCGTTTGCTTACCATAGCGCACTAAGCGGCTGGCGGTTTCGCGCACTTGTGCAACGCTGCCTGGGGCAGATTGCAGCGTATCTGTGTAGAGCGTTTGAATTGAATCCATCACCAAAACTTCGGGCTTGTGCTCAATTGCCACATCTAAAATGCCTTCTAGCTGGTTATCGGCAAGTAAGTTAAGGTCAGAGTCTTGAACACCTAGGCGTTGCGCGCGCAGTGCAATTTGCTCGGCGGATTCTTCGCCAGTCACATAGAGTGTTTTTTTATGCTCACTTAATAAGCTCAAGCTTTGCAAGATAAGCGTTGACTTACCAATACCTGGGTCACCACCTAATAAAATAATAGAGCCTGGCACTAAGCCACCACCTAACACGCGATCTAACTCGGCTAAGCCTGTACCAAAGCGCATGGTGGCTTGCACGTTGACCTGCGGCAATTTTTGTACTTTTGCTTTCGGCGCAAAGCCTTCAAAGCGAGCTGCTGCTTTTGCGGACGTTGCCGAACTGCTTATTCTTGCCGGTGCGGCTTCTTCTTGCAAGGTGTTCCAATCGCCGCAGTCTTGGCATTGCCCTGCCCACTTTGGAAATTGCGCACCGCACGCGGTGCAGCTATAAACAGTTTTTACTTTCGCCATAATGAATTCTCCTTATTCTATATAACAATTCGTTCTACGCGTTCGCTTACATTACAAATCAACTCATAAGCAATGGTGTCTGCTGCTTTGGCTACGTCTTCAATTGGGTTATCTGCGCCCCATAGTGTAACGTCATCACCAACACTGGCGGGGAATTCGCCGAGATCAACACAAATCATGTCCATCGATACTCGGCCAATCAGTGGCACTAAAAAACCATTCACCAACACAGGTGTACCCGATGGCGCATGGCGCGGATAACCATCGCCATAACCGCAAGCGACTACACCAACGCGTGTATCGTGATCGAGCGTATAGCTATTACCATAACCGATAGTGCTGCCTGTTGGCATACGTTTGATGCTCAGCAATTTGGCGCGCAAGGTCATAACGGGGGTTAAATCACATTGAGATGCTGAACGATCAACCACCGGGGAAATTCCGTAAAGCATAATGCCAGGTCGAACCATATCAAACGCCGAGTCGGCAAAGTTGACCACGCCCGCTGAATTTAAAATACTAACTTCGCGCCAAGCATAGGCTGCCTGCAACTCAGCAAAGTAATCAAGCTGCTTTTTAGTGCCAGAGTGAGTCTGGTCATCTGCATTGGCTAAGTGCGTCATTAAGCTAATTGACGCAATCGACGGATTCGCTGTTAACCGTGCTAAGGCTGTTTGGTATTCATCGAGTAAGAAGCCTAAGCGCCCCATGCCTGTGTCTATTTTTAACCAAACATGTAATTGTGCATCGGCATCAAGTTGCTCTAACAATTTCAGTTGCGTCCAATCGTAAATAACCGGTCGCGCATTTTGTTCAGCAAGTTGATTAACTTCGCCTAAATTAAAGGTTGCGGATAATAAGGTAATGGCTTTGCCGACACCTGCGCTACGTAAACGGCTTAAATCGTTTAGGTCCGATACTGCAAACTCATCAGCCTTATCTAAATTTGCCGCTGCAACTTCCATGCCGTGACCATAGCCATTTGCTTTGATTACCGCCATAACGCGGGCGTTAGGAGCATATTCTCTTACTCGTGCAAGATTACTGTTTAGCGCTGCACTGTCAACGGTTAACCAACAGCGTTGGTTTTCAAAATGGCTCATTGAATGGTCGGCTTACTATTCGTTGTTCTAATGCTAACCGTCACGCTAATGCACATCGCCCGAAAACGTCGGGCCGGCGTAATTTTCGAAACGGGTGAACTCGCCTAAAAATGTCAAACGAACCGTGCCAATCGGGCCATTACGCTGTTTGCCAATAATAATTTCGGCCAAGCCTTTTTGTTCGGTTTCTGGTTCGTAAACTTCGTGACGATAGATAAACATAATCACGTCAGCATCTTGCTCAATGGCGCCTGAGTTATGCACGATAAAATCATTCGCAACAAAATTATGCTGATCAGCAACATGTATGTCATATGTCATTTGCGTGCCTTTGCTTTCAATTGACTTGACCCGATCCCAAGTAATATCACTATGCGCAAGACTATGTAAAAACTCAGACTCCAATACTCCAGCTACACGACACAAGCGCTGGCGTGACAAATTACTTTTATATAATGCTGTACCACAATATTGAGTGTCTAAACTGGTTTGAAAGGCGCGTTCTGTCATTCCCTGTTCGACTCTAAGTTCACGCACTTTATTCCAAATTGGCTTAGGCACCACATCAGAATTTGGGTTTGTGTTAACTGATTCTAATAACGTTACCAATTTGCTAAGCGTATCTGATTTACTACCAAACACGCCGACCTGTTCTGCAAATTTAATGATATTGGATTTGCCTGTTATGTTCAGACTGTAGTTGGGGCGATAATTCGCTTTTTGTGATTTTTGTATCGCACTACTTACTCCAAAACGTAACAACAAGGATTTCAAATCTTTCACCAAGTCCTTTGAGTTTGATGAGTAATGAAGTTTATGTGCACCCCGACGACCAGATCGAATATAAACGCCACCATCAGTGCTCCATAAGTGCCGAATGAATAATGCAATCTGCGCAGCACTACTATTAAAAATAGTAAGCGGAATTTGTTTTTCATAAGAACGGGCTTTGTCATTACCAACACGGTGAAGCAAGTTGATAAATGGATGATGACGCCCTCTGGCAAGCGGATATGGTGATGGCAAATAGACATGCCAGCATTCTTTTGATGAACCATCCTGAACACGCCGAGGCTGAATGCCCCATAAGCTTTTAGCAGCATTAGAAACAACGTCTAATGAGGCTGACTCCTGACTGGTATAATGAATTGGTTGACCTTTGGCATAACAACCATCACCAAGCATGTGCGCTAGCATAATAATTTCATTGTCGACCAATTCACTTATCGCGCCAGTGTGAATACGGCGCGGTGTGGCGACAAACTCGCCTACTTCAAGCTCGGCCAGAGGCTTCCAGCCATCAACTGTATAAAATGGATGATTATCGGAAGCAGTAATCGCATTACCAGATTTTGTAGTTATTTCAAATACAGGCTTTTCTCCCGTTTCCCATACATCTAAACACTCGCTAGGTTTAAGCTTAAAACAATCGTCCATAGCTAGAACACTAAAGCCCTGCTTACCAACCAATTCTTTGATTGGCTGATAATCGCCAGTCTCCGCCATGAGCACCATCGAATCACCAACCAAACATTCACGAAGGTCAGACATCACTGGGCGTTTATTGGGTCGTTGTTCTAGGCTACGATTGAGCTGCGACAGTACAATAATTGGGCAATCGAGTTCTTTTGCTAAGCCTTTTAATGAACGCGTAATATTCGAGATTTCAAGTGTTCGGTTTTCATTGTTGCCGCTGTCACTACCACGCATTAATTGCAGGTAATCAATCATGATTAAACCCAAACCATGTTCGTGTTCCGCAGCTAATCGGCGTGCACGCGTACGGACTTCTAGCGGTGATAAGGCTGGCGTGTCATCTATGTATATGTTTTTATCTTGTAAGATGCCTAAGGCCGATGTCAGCTTAGGCCAATCGTCATTATCTAACTGACCAGTGCGCAAACGCGTTGAATTAACGCGGCTCAGTGATGCCAACATACGAGTTGCTAATTGCGCACCTGGCATCTCCATACTGAATACCGCGACGGGCAAGTTTTGAGTAATGGCCGCGTATTCAACCAAGTTCATCGAGAACGATGTTTTGCCCATCGATGGTCGCCCTGCCACAATGACTAAGTCACCACCCTGCAAACCACTGGTTTGTTTGTCTAAATCCATAAAACCAGTGGCTACCCCAGTGACAGTTTGTTTGGTTTTAAAGAGCTCTTCAATTTTGTCGATGGCTTCGCCTAATAAGCCATCAATTTTACGAAAACCTGCTTTGGCTTCGCTGTTGTTTTTGGCAATTTCAAAAATCAGACTTTCAGCTAAATCCAAGACTTCACTGGGGCTTTTACCATCAGGCTGATACGCCGCTTTAATAATGTCGTTAGCACTTTCAATTAAGCGGCGTAAAATCGCACGTTCTCGCACAATTTTGGCATACGACTTTGCATTACCGGTATTCGGTGTGTTTTTTGCTAAGGCGCCTAGGTAGGCCAAACCGCCTACTTTCTCAAGCTCGCCTAAATTGGTTAACGATTCCGACACGGTAACTACGTCTGCCGCCTCGCTGCGCTCGTCTAAGCGAATAATCTCTTGATAAATAATTTGGTGGTCTGAACGGTAAAAATCGCGCGATTCAATCTCAGAACTAATCTCATCAATAATGCGGTTATCCAGCATCATTGAGCCAAGAATTGACTGCTCCGCTTCAATCGCTTGTGGCGGCAAGCGCAGTACGTCTTCTTCGTGTGTGGTTTGGTTCGCCATTTTTGTTATTTTTAATTCTATCGAAGGCAGTAAGAGTATCGAGATTTAGCCTATAAAAAGGCGGCCGTAAACTTTATCACAAACCATCAATCCTTTGAATGAATACTCCTATAAAATACTGTCGGTAATTTAAGCAATAGTTGATCCAATTATTTCTAAATATCCGCACCCAGAAACAACAAACCCCTGACAATGCAGGGGTTTATTAGTCAATTTTTCTCAATAGCAGAATTAGTCATACTACTATTGAGGTCTGCATGAGCAGTAATATTCAACAATAATTATTCTGCAACAACTGTCACGTGAATATTAAAACCAACTTCTGAGTGTACAGAGCAAGCAACTTCGTAAGTACCAATCATTTTGATTGGGCCTTCTGGTAATTGAATTTCAGATTTAGCAAGCTCTAAGCCTTTTGCAGCGAATGCTTCAGAAATCTCCACTAAACCAACTGAGCCGAACAATTTGCCTTCATCACTCGCTAGGCTAGCAATTTCAACGGATTGACCTGACAACTCACCTGCACGTGCTTGCGCTGCTTGCAACTTATCAGCAGAGGCTTTTTCAAGCTCTTGGCGACGCTCTTCAAACAATTTGATGTTCTCTGGCGTAGCAACCGTTGCCAAACCTTGCGGTACAAGATAGTTACGTGCATAACCGGCTTTAACGTTTACCAAATCGCCTAAGTTTCCTAGGTTTACGATTTTCTCTAATAGGATAATTTGCATGATGTTCTCCTATTTGTGGCCGTCAGTGTATGGCAATAGTGCGATGTAACGCGCATTCTTAATCGCAGAGGCAAGTTGACGCTGATACTTAGCGGCAGTGCCTGTGTTGCGGCTTGGAATAATTTTGCCAGACTCAGAAACAAACGCTTTAAGTGTTGTTAAGTCTTTGTAGTCGATATGCGTGATACCTTCTGCCGTAAAACGACAAAAGCGACGACGCATTTGGCGAAAACCGCCGCGTTTTTTCTTAGGTGCATTACGTCTCATTACTCTGCCTCCTCGGTTGATTCTTCAGTTGTTGCTTCGGCTTCCTCAGCGGGTGCTTCTTCTGCCTCTTCAACAGCAGCAGCTTCTTCAGCTTCCGCCGCAGCCTTTTCAGCATCCGCCGCGGCCTTTTCAGCATCGGCTTTGGCTTTTTCAGCTTCCGCCTCGGCTTCAGCAGCACGAGTTGCTTCACGCTCTTCATCGCGTTGGCGCTCAGCTTCAACTTCTTTCATCATGATTGAAGGCTCAGTTTCAGGGCCTTTCATTTTCAATACTAGATTACGGATAATAGCGTCGTTAAAGCGGAAAAGATTTTCGATTTCGTCCAAGGTTTCTTGGCTTACTTCAACATTCATTAGAATGTAGTGCGCTTTGTGGATTTTGTTAATTGGATAAGCCAACTGACGTCGACCCCAATCTTCGTAGCGGTGTACTGCACCACCAGCTTCGGTGATAACAGATTTGTAGCGATCGGCCATTGCGTTGACCTGCTCGCTTTGATCTGGATGAACCAGATAAACGATTTCGTAATGTCTCATTTGAGCTCCTCACGGTTAAAAAGTTTCCTCAAAGCAAAATAATTTGCTTGAGTGAAACAAGGAGTTAAGCTGGAAAAAGAGGTGGATTTTACGTTTAAAAAAATCGGCCAAAACCTTTACCAGCCTTGCTTTACGCTTAACTTAAAGCACTCTAAATAAGTGCGGGTAGTCAAGCGAACGCGGATTCTAGCCTAAAGCGCTTAAAACATCAAAAGAAACCAATGCAAAACTACAGTAAAATAGCCATTAATGAGCACTACAAAAAACTATACTTTATTAGAGCACGTGTCGTTTACGCAGGTAGATGACGAAGCGGTGCTATTGAATCTTCAATCGGGCTCATATTTTGGCTTAAACCATGTTGGCACAATGCTGATCAACGCGTTTGAAGATGGTCAAACCTTGAGTCTTGCTACAGAGCGTATTAGCGAAAAATACCAAACGGAATTAAGCATTGTATTAAACGATGTGAACGAGTTAATTGAGCAACTGTTGACGCATGATTTAATTAAAGAAATTAGTTAAGCGAAACACTCAACCATTTTACCTAACCGTGCGCTATCAAATACCCAGCATTCAGGAACTTCGCCAGTTCGCTGAATTAATTGCGCCAGCTGCCGATAATACGAGCGCCAAAGCCGCCCGTATCACATTAGCGCCAGAAGAGTACGTAAAATGTTTGGATTATCACGGCATTACCTTGCTTGCATTACAAACGGGGCGATTGCCTAAGACCGTTGCTGCTTTATTGAACCAGCGTAAAGCATTGATGGTTGCCAATGATGACTTAAAACAACGAGCACTTATTGAACTATTTAATGCCTTTGCCGCCGCAGGTTTAAGGCGCAGTGTGTTGTTTAAAGGTAGCGCGTTGGCCTATTCAATCTACCCAAAACCTTGGTTAAGACCACGCACCGACAGCGATGTATTGATTGATCGCGATGATTTTGCGGAGTTCGAAGATGTATTTTATCAACTAGGCTATCAAAAACTGTTTGCAATTGAAGGTAAGTATATTTCGTATCAAAGTACGTTCAGCAAACACTTAGCAGGCCAAAGCGCCATTAATATTGATTGTCATTGGCGCATCAATAATCGACAAACTCTTGCTAAAAGTTACACGGTTGATCAACTACTGGAAAACGGCAACTCATTAACTACTTTATCGAATAATATTGTTATTCCGAGCAATGTAGATAGCCTGATCATTGCATGCTTACACCGCTTAGGCCACCATTTAAATGACGAACGCCTAACATGGCTGCATGACATTCACCTGCTTGCCAATGAGTTAACAGGTGAGGATTGGCAAACGGTTATTAAGCAATGTAAAGACAAGCAACTGTCTGCAATCACCTTAGATGCCTTGCAATTGTGCAAAGATTTATTCAACACGCCCGTTGACCAGCTCGTAATAGACGAGCTAAGCCGTTTAAGCGCAGTTAGAGAACCTAGCCAAATATTCTTACAGCGAGACTTGGCCGAATGGCGGTACTTTTGGCATGACCTAAAAGCCATGGATAAGCTTGCTGACAAGCTGCGGCTTATCATTGAAAATTTGATTCCTAGCCCAAGTTATGTACGACAACAAATGAAGACTAAATCGGCATTCGTTGCTTACTTTATGCGCTTTACTCGTGGGCTGCGGCGAATTATTTAGCACACTTTTGAGTATGCAAATAATCAATGATGCGCTTACGTAAATCTGGCAGCGCATTTAAATTCCGCGGATAACTCACTTCGAAAACCGGGGCGTTACGACTGACATTTTTAGCAAACCTTGCGTGGCGGCGCATGGTACTGTCACCAAACAATTTTGCGGCTACCGTATGTCGAACAACTTGTAACATGGCTTCTGTGCGCGGCAAGGCTCTAAACTCGATTGATTCTGACGGCTCAGGATTAAGTCGAAGGATATAGTCTAAATTACGATCTCGCAGCCCCCTGCTCTGCGGGACAGCATTGGGCAATTTCAACTGCGGAAAATCAGGCAATAAAAACGAAGCTTGCCCACCATCGTTTTCTGTCGACAATGGCAAAATGTCATCGGTGATTTGCGTCCAATTATAATTCGGATCTTGAACACTCGTATGCGCAGACAATGTGGACTTGCCCGTGCCAGATTCAGCGATCAACACAATATTACCGACGCTTGTTGATACTGCCCCTGCATGAAGGCAATAAACATTGTGTTTTGCTAACAGGGTAATCAGTGCTGGCCCAGTCACAACTTCTAGGTTTAAGCGCTCATCAAACGACCGCGCATTAAGTAAATAAATTTGATCCGTCGCAAAATCAACTTGGCATACTGGTGTGCCTGCGACATCAATTTGCGCAATGTTTTGTTTTCGCCAGTATCTCAGGTCTTGGATTTTATTGTTAAATGGCGCCCTACCAAAATAGATCAATGATGCATTATTGACACTCAAACGTTCGTATTGCGGCTTACGACCAGAGAACAATTGTTGGTAAGAAAACGACACTGGCCCACCCTCAAATTCCTTGAGGCTAGCAACCCGATTTTGAAAAACGAGCTGTTGACCGGCAATATTGTAGTGATAAGCATCTACATTATTACTAAGCGGCTCACTTATGGCCTGCGATAGAACACGAATCATAACTAATTTAGCAACTACCCACCCTTAATTTATTATTGGAATGGATAATAGCGAATAGACTTGTGATTGAGAACCGATTACTCAATAATTCTGTTTTGCACGGAAAATACATTACAAAATGCCTAGCATTCTAGATCGCTACAATAAAATCGTTTCATTGCCAGCTGGCAGATATATCTTCAGCAAACTAGTGGGTTTTAACGCGCCCTTCTTTGGTAAAATCAAGCCATATGTTATTGAGTTACGGCCAAGTTATTGCGAAGTGCAAATCAAAGATCGCTGGGGCATTCGTAATCATCTTGGCACCATCAATGCGGGTGCACTATGCTCTTTGGCTGAAATGACAGGCGGCATGGCGTTAGACTCAGTCGTGCCAAGTTCCATGCGCTGGATACCCCGCAGCATGACTGTACAGTACATTAAAAAAGCCACTGGATTGACAACCGCAATCAGTCAATTCGACCCGACAATTGTTGAGCAAGCGATTAACCAAGACGGCAATGTTGTAATACCGATTATTGTTAGCAATGAAAAAAATCAAACGGTATTTACCGCTGACATAACCTTTTACGTTAGCGCTAAACCAAGTAAACAGCCTTGAGCTAAACAAACAGCCTTGAGCTAAACGAACAGCCTTGAGCCTTTAAGTTTGATTCTTTTCCAAACTTAAAGTTAAACAGCCTTGAGCCACATAAACAGCCTTGAGCCACATAAACAACCTTAGCGCTTCTTAAAAGCACGCTTTATTGGTTGAATATTAATTTCATCGACCACCACGGTTCGTGGTTGCGCAAGAGCTTGTACAACCGCGGTTGCAACGGTTTCAGGCTCAATAACAAAGTCCTCACCCTCTTGCGGCATGAAATTCAGATCGTCAAAAAAGTCACTATCAACTGGCCCTGGATTTACCAAAATAACGCGGATATTGGCGGTTGCACAGTCTGCGCGTAGGCTTTGCGCCAAACCTCGTAATGCGAACTTGCTTGCGCAATAAACCGCACCTGATTTACCGCCAGCTAACGCAGACTCACTGCCGATCAACACAATATCGCCACCGCCATTTGCTTTCATCAGCGGTAAGTAGTGCTTCAATAAAAATAGATTGCTAACTAAGTTTGTATCAATTAAATGTCGTATCTGCTGATGCGAAAATTGTTCAAGCCCACCAAAGCGTCCATAGCCTGCGTTCAAAATAATTTGATCAAACGGAGCTTGCAAGTCAGGCGTGTTATTTAACATAGCCGGCAACTCATCGAGCTTGGCTAAATCCAGCTCAACCGGGTGTAGCCCATCACATAAAGTTGTAGAAAAATCACGCGCAACGCCGACTACGTGTTTGTTAGCAGCCATTAATTGCTGTGCTGTGGCAAGACCAATACCCGAACTCGCGCCAGTTACTAAAGCGCGCAGGCTATGATTCGATTCCGTCATGCAATCGCCTCGTTTAAATTTAATTGATCAGATGGATAAATGAAAATTTTTTCGTCACCAACGTATTGTAAGCAAGTACGCTGAATGAAACTAAATGCTTGGTCTTCGATCTCAGAGCGGTATTGAATCATACCGTTTGACTCGCTCAAGCCAGCGCTAAACAGCCAATGTTCTGGATGTAAGTTTTGCATGGTTTTATAAAAGCCTTTGGGTAAGCGAAAGCCACCCACAGTGACGCTATCTATTGCATTGGCGTCCAATTTTGAGAATACGTAGTCGATCATCTGCGCATAGTTTTCGAGATAGCCTTCGTGCCAAATAATTGGGTCAAAGCGAATACCGATTCGCCAATCATGGTCTTGTAGTTTTTTTAAGGCTTCTACTCGTTTTGCTAATGATGGTGCGCCAGCTTCAACTGCCGCAGCAACTGGCTCGGGGCTAAGGCTACTGGCAATAACGACATTTGATTGTGCAGAGCTTTTTAGTAACGAACGCACTTGCGTACTTTTTGTGCGTAGCTCTAATACGGCATTGGGTATATCTTTAAATGCCGGCACAAAAAAATCGGCAAAACCAGTTACTGGTTCATAGGCCAAGCTGTCGCAGTCGTAACCGGAAAAAAACCAAACAGGCTTTTGATCGTTAACATGCTGTTCAGCCAACACCTTAATATCACTTAAAAAGTCTTCGTAATTAACGAACAACAAATAATGTGCGGAACGAAACATCCCTTGCAAAAAGCAGTAACGACAATCATAAACGCAATTAAGCATATGCGAGAAATAGTAGTGCGCCCCACCACCTGTTTCATATTGTGCGGGTGTTGGCTGACAGCGCTTATTCTGTTTGGCCGCTAAAATTAATGATGGATTAGTTTTTTGTAACCGAAAGTTCTGCGCATGCGAATTAAACACTTCGCCATAGTGTTCAATTTCAATTTTCCGCGCCTTAGGATAACGCGCACAAACCTGTAACGTACGCTGATGGTCCAGCACCGCGCTTTCTATGTAAAGAGTCTCAACCATAGTTAGCTCAAACCTAAACGTGGCACGGCGCAAGACACGGCACTGGCCAATACAGCAATTGCTTGCTTAGCCGAAGTTGCGGTATTTAGTTCACTCGCTAGAAATAAAGAATCAATCGACGATTGCTCAATCATGACCACCGCCTTGCGTTTTAAATCTTGCCATTGATGTTGCTGACTTACCGTAAAGTGCAAACCGTCTGGCGCTTGTAGAGCACTGCTGTCTAGACAATACTGCTGACCAGCTAATTCAAGCATGCGAGATACATAGCCTGTAATTTCACTAATGTTTTGAAAGATATAGTCACTTAGTTTTTGCGCATTTAAGTTCTCAAGCCCGTGTTCGGCATTATCAGAAATCACTTTTACTGATTGCACGAGCTCTGCACTTGAAAAACGGATTGCTGAGTTGAAAAAAGCCTGCCCTTCCATATCGACTGCGGCTTGTTCTGGGTATTGGTTGCTCGGGGAATTTACGCTGATTAATGACTCAGTATCCCCCCCCCATTTACAAACCAACGATGGATAATAGGTTCTTGATAGTGACTCACCGACAACCGAATTAACCAATACTGTTTGGCCAAGCACGCGGCTTGCATGACCGGCCGTGCCCACGTTCAACCAAACCACACTTTTGTCTTTAAAACTCGAACCATTATCAACTAAAGAGGCGCTTGCCCACCCAATCGCCGTTGCCATAGCTAACTGGCCAATACCACTGACAACAAGGTCAATTTTGTGTGCGGCGTGTTCAGCACAAAAATGTGCAAACGGGCTTGACGTTGTTTTCTTAAGGCCATAATGATCAATTAACGGCTTAGCTTCGCATGCTAATGCCGTCATAATAATGATCTGTGTTGTATTGTTTGCGGTGGTCATTTATCTGTTATCTAGCTTTCATTTGCCAACTGCTCTAGCCGGCGTTCACAATCGACAACTAGGTTGTCATTGTTATGCTTAACTGCGCCATTGCGAAGAATATTTAATTTCTTTATCAGTATAGTTTTCGTTGCTTGAGCTTGCGCCTGCGTTAAAAATTCAGCGTGCTCGAAGAGCATTTTTTGTAATGCTATCACGCGAAATCGATCCATACCCCAATGTTGTCGTGAGAGTTGGTCGTCATGACCGCCCACTTTTATAATCATTGGTTCAGATACAAACGCCACCTCAAAACGAGCCGACAGCCGCAACCATAAATCATAATCTTCACAGGCCGGTAGCGATTCATCAAACACACCAATATCATCAAACACACTACGATGAATCATGATTGATGACGGAGACATCGCACATAACGGCAAACAGTTTTGATAAATAAGCCCACCTGTTTTTTGGTGCTTATTCATCTGGTTAACACGCACGCCATTGCGAATCCAAATTTCTTCGGTGTGGCAAACCTTTAAGCCTGTCTCACGCAACAACTTGATTTGCATTGCCAACTTGTTTGGCAACCAAACATCGTCTGAATCCAGCAAAGCAATCCAATCACCAGACGCTTCGCGCAGACCATAATTGCGTGCCCCACTGACGCCTAGATTTGCTTGGTGTAAATAGACAACATCAGGGTAACTTTGCGCAATCAGCTCACGCGTTTCGTCTGTAGAACCATCGTCAATAACGATTAGCTCAAGCTCACACTCAAAGTTTTGCGACAATACAGAGTCAATCGCGTTTGGCAAACAATAAGCTCGATTAAAGCTCGGAATGATCACAGACACTTTCATGCGCGCACCTTGCAACAAAATGCGCAAAAAAGCTATAAATGATCCGAATAAAGGTGATTTTCGATGGCTAGACCACCTCCATGCCAAGACAAAAACCGTCGGTAAACTACTGATTTAAAAGTAACAAACTGTTAAATCACTTGCTTATAGGTGTTCACGCCACCACAGCTGTTGTAAAAAACACACACATCAGCCAAATAAGTGTTGTTTTAGTTAACACTTAGTTAAAAGCACACAAATTAAGCGCACTGAGCCTTAAAATGAACTCATGAATTAATAAATAAGTATTTATTTTCATTACTCTCTCTTCTTTTTGTTAATTTAAAACCGCTGATTCAGCGGTTTTTTTTTGCCTGCAGGTGCCTAGAGGATGTACGGACAGGTTTTTGCCCCTGCAAAACCTGCACTTCCACCGTACCCCGAGGGCAGGTACTCTATGGCGGTCGCAGTCGCGGGTGCATGAAAGCAAAGGAGCGGTGTCTACCAAAATAGTGATATCTAAATACATACGACAGTGACTCTATCAGTTTAGCAAATTACCTTCACCGAAGATCACTAAGTGTCGAACAACAGCTTCTCTACCAAAACATCAAAATCAACAATATTAAATCTTGTAAAGCGATTGCTCACACATATATAATTCGGCCTCCAATGAGTCGCCGGGGTGGCGGAATTGGTAGACGCGCCGGATTCAAAATCCGGTTCCTTCGGGAGTGTCGGTTCGATTCCGACCCTCGGTACCATTGGACGAATCAACAAGCCCGTATTTGATAGAGCTACGGGCTTTTTTGTGCCTGAAGCGTAATTACTTAAAGGCTGTATATGAGGTTGTTAGCCAAACTCTGTTGAATGTAGGTTATGAGCAATTGAATGCCTAATACCACCGAGGTACAAAATTTGTACGCGCAATAAAAGGTCTTGTATATTGTATCCCTTGAGATACAATGACGCCCAATGAAGTATATTATCGAGAAAACACCGGAGTTCGATAAGTGGTTAAAACGCATCAAAGACAAGCAAGCGTTAGCCACCATTCTTAGCCGTATTGACATGATTGGTGAGCTAGGCAACTTTGGTGATCATCACAGTGTCGGCGCTGGCGTTTCAGAACTTCGCATTTTTGTTGGTAAAGGCTATCGTGTTTATTACACAATCAAAGACCAACAAATAGTATTTTTGCTGTGTGGTGGTGACAAATCGAATAGAAAAACACAGCAAAGTGATATTAAAAAGGCACAAAAGTTGCTCAAAGAGCTGGAGTAAAACATGACTAAAACAACTGAATTTGATGTTAGCGACTACCTTGATTCGCCAGAACTGATTGCGGAGTACCTCAATGTAACCATTGAGACAGGTAGCCCAGAACTTTTATACAAAGCGATTGGCAATATTGCCAAAGCAAAAGGTATGGCGAGTATTGCTGAAGAAACCGGTTTAGGCCGTGAGAGCCTTTACAAATCACTCTCAATTAATGGCTCACCTAAGTTCTCTACAATCGCAAAAATTGCCAATAGCTTAGGCTTGGAGATAGATTTTAAGCCGAAAGAACAGCACGCTTAAAATAAGAATTGTTGGTATAAATTTAATTATTAAAATTTTATATTTTTACAAACAAAGACTTAAAATACTTATACGCTTCCGACCCACCCATTGGACGAACCAACAAGCCCGTATTTGATAGAGCTACGGGCTTTTTTGTGCCTGAAATAAATACAAAACCAACAAATATCACCCATATGGGTGAGAGCCTTCAACTTAGCTTTGTTGTAAAATAAAGGCTTAATTTACATTGGAGGTACACAATGGTTGCTGTCGATATTTCAGAGTCAGATTTAAAGGAGTTTGCAAAAGCCACTCCTGACTTTGATACTTTTCTCGAAGAGTTAAAAAAGAACCCAAGCTTTGAAGTTGAGTTTATTGAGACATTAGGCGCTAGGATTCAATACCATGGTGATGATGAAAGTTTAGAGCCAAACGGCACATAACACTGTAACTGAACACTGTAGCTGGGCGTTGTTTTAGCCGAGTGTCGTTCAAAATAGTTATGAGATCTGTACGCTAATATCAGCAAGCTTTTCTTGAGCAACACTCTTTTTGAGCGGTTGATAATGTAACAGCGAACCGTCTGCACGCCTTATATCTAATGGCTTTAGAATGAAGTCATCTCGTTGTGCGTTATGTTGACACATTGAGACAGGCCCATCCACGGTCATTACCATAAAGGAACAGGCATCAATGCGTTCTTGTTGTAACTGACTTGCATCCATAAAGTTTTGCACAAAGAACGTGAGCTGTTCGACTTTGCCTCGTGCACGAACCAAATCACGCCAAGTCATTGACAACCATTCACAGCCATACACAAATAAACGAGGCAACCAACTAGGCCGAGTCATTAAGACTTTGAAAAACCGCCAAGCTATATAAGTTTTGCTTTGTTGTCGGTCCCAACTGGCATGCTGAAAATCACAAACAAAATCCGAGAAAAACGTGGCACTGCTTGCTAATGGATAAACCGTATTGTTGATTACGACTGTGGGTAAGTAATGATGACATTCTGTATGCCCTACTTGCACAGCGTCCCATGGTAAATTTAATGTCGAACCCGCTTCAATTTGTGCTTCTACCGTTGCTTGATTGATAATCACGTCGCGCTGACGCCATTCACCACGACCGGTATCTGCTTGTAACTGGAAACTTGCTAAACCAATTTCGCTGGCGTGTTGTTTAAAAAAACGAACCAAGTCAGGTATCTCACTAAAATTATCGTGATGCACTGTTGTGTTAAAAATTACCATTAAGCCAAGGTCACGAGCGCGCTCAAGATAGTTCTCACGAACAGCGTTAAGCTCAATTTCAGTGTCACCTTCGGTGCGGCGCTGGGTCGTGTCTACGTGAAAAGCAACATCACGTAAGCCGACCTCGGCGAGTTGCTTTAGTAGCTTACGACTTGCGGCTATTCCATTTGTGAATAATGCAGTATACAAACCAAGATCATTTGCATAGCGCACAATCTCAATCAATTCTTTATGCTTGCGCAGAGTTGGGTCGCCACCAGTAATTTGCACGTGTGTGCCTGGTCCATAGTGCATTAATACATCATCAAGTCGACGGAAAACCTCTTCAATAGGGATGTCAGAGACTTGTTGAGAATGTTCAGACAAATAACAAAGTGTGCAATCAAGATTACATTTTTGCGTTATTTCAACGGCCACACAACCAATGGTTTGCAGACGGCCGAGCACTTGGTTTGGCGTAAACAAATCCCCCATACGTTCAGCAGTGCGCTTTAAACGCTGCTGCTGAATGTTTGGAGGATTATCTGGTTTAACACTCATAAACGGTAATGGCATTTTAGAAAGGTTTTTGATGCGGTTAGGTTCTAATTCTATAATTGGTATACTCTTAAGTTAAGAACGTGAGAAAGCGTTGTATCTTGCTTAAATGTTGGTAAAGCAGAGTATTTAACGGCAATATTTGTGCAAAAACTAACACCAACAAACACTTAAACTATTATGACTTTGCAACCGGATGAAAAAGTGGCTCAAAAGAATCTTGTAATTATTGGCGGTGGCTTTGCTGGCGCAATGCTTGCATCAAAAATTGAAAAGTACTTACCAGTGGATTGGGAAATTTACTTACTCAGCAAAGTTAATTTTGTTACCTATAACCCTTTATTGCCGGAAGTTGTCGGTGCGTCTGTGTTACCAAGCCATGTACAAGCACCGTTGCGTCAAATGGTTAAGCGCACGCGGATTCGAATGGTGACGGTTGATCAGATAGATTTTTCTGAACGCAAGATTCTTTACCATAATAATGAATCAGGCGAACTGCGTTTTGACCAACTTGTGTTTGCCGCTGGCGTAGCTGCCAACACTTCAATGATGCGATGGATCGTCCACTCCAAACCCCCTAATGGC
>CAZOBR010000024.1:0-21791 GCA_964578035.1 uncultured Gammaproteobacteria bacterium | reverse complement strand
TGCTTGCGCTGTTTCTGCGCCCCGCTATCGCTTTTTGGGTGTTTATTGGTGTGCCTGTTAGTTTTATGGGCGCATTCATTTTTATGCCCTTAGTCGGCGGCACGTTCAACATCATGTCATTGTTCGCGTTCATTACGGTGCTCGGCATTGTCGTGGACGATGCCATTGTGACCGGCGAAAACATATATCGAAAAATGCGCGATGGCATGGACCCGCTTGACGCGTCTATTATCGGCACGCGCGAAATTGCTGTACCCGTCACCTTTGGCATTCTAACCACAATTACCGCGTTCTACCCGTTATCGGATTTAGGCGCGAACCGTATTGGCTTTATTGCTCAGCAAATACCATTGGTTGTGATTCCAGTTCTATTGATGTCACTGGTTGAATCCAAATTTGTATTACCATCACATTTAAGTCATATCAAACCACGTGTTGATACTGAAAACAGTGGCTGGTTAGCGAAAACGCAAATTCGTATATCGCGCGGCTTTGAGCAATTAATCAGCACGCATTACGCGCCCTTTTTAGAAAAATGTTTGCGCAATAAAACCATCACTGTAAGTGCGATGGTTATGGTATCGGCCGTTATCATGACCTATGCCAGTACAGGTCACCTTAAGTTTACGTTTTTCCCACGTGTTGAATCTGAAGAGATTTCGTTTAACCTGGTCATGCCTGACACAACTGGCTTTGAGACAACCAAAACGCACATTGCGACTATCACGCAAGCAGTCAAGGAAGTGCAAGAAAAGTATCGTGACCCGAAAACCGGCATTTCGATTATCAAGCAAACATTCAGCACGTCTGGCAGTAGCGGCCGCTCAGTCAAATCCAGCATTGGTCGTGTGCAAGCCGAATTATTAGGGCCTGAAGAACGGCATATACAAATACGCTCAACTGAAGTAGCGCGCGAGATTCGTGAACGCGTTGGCCAAATACCTGGCGCACAAAGCTTCAGTATTCGTGCTGAAACAGGTCGCGGTGGTGAGCCAATTGATATTGAGCTTGCTGGTAACAATGTTGCTGACATGCAGCAACTGGGCTTCAAGTTACGCGATAAACTCAAAGAGTACCCCAATGTATTTGATATTCAAGATACCTTCTCAGGCGGTAAAGAAGAGATTAATCTAGACCTTAAACCACGCGCACATGCGCTTGGCTTAAGTCTGGCAGATATTGCCAGCCAAGTACGTGACTCTATTTTTGGTTTTGAAGCGCAGCGCATACAACGCGGCCGCGAAGAGGTTCGCGTGATGGTTCGCTTACCACTAGAACATCGCTCATCGATTGAAGATTTAAGCTCATTACCAATTCAAGTTAATGGGCAAAGCGCCACAGTACCATTATCTGACTTGGCTGATCTCACGTCGGGCAAAAGCCCAACCACGCTTAATCGTCTAAACCGCACACCGATTATTCGGGTTACCGCAGACGTTGATAAAGCCAAAGCCGATGTGCCCGCCATTTTGCGCGACCTTAGACAGTTTATTGAGCAACAAAATCCAGTAGAAAGAAACATTAGATACAGCTTTAAAGGTGAGGCCGAAGAACAATCTGAAAATAATGAAGGCTTTCAATCTGGATTCTTGTTAGTAATGATTGCGATATACGCCTTACTCGCGATCCCGTTTAAGTCGTATACCCAGCCCTTCATTATTATGTCGATCATTCCGTTTAGTGTGGTTGGCGCAATCGCTGGCCACATCATAACTGGTTACGATTTATCGATTTTAAGTATTGTCGGTATCTTGGCGCTGATTGGTGTAGTCGTGAACGACAGCCTAGTGCTAGTCGATTACATCAACAAACAACGCAAACGCGGTCTTGCTGTATTTGATGCCGTATTAACCAGTGGCGCAGCGCGTTTTCGCCCTGTAATTCTCACGTCGATCACCACCTTTGCAGGCTTAACGCCATTATTACTGGATAACAGCACGCAGTCGGAATTTTTAAAACAAATGGCGATCTCTTTAGGCTTTGGTATTTTATTTGCAACCGTTATCACATTGATACTGATTCCAATTAACTATTTAATGGCGTATCAGGCCAAACATTGGTGCATTAAACAATGTCGTGCTTTGTGGGCGATGTGGCTACGTTTTTGGCATGGTGACAATACGCCTCCTAGAGCAAATGCAGGTAAGAACTCATGATTGAATGGTTTGCACGAAACCCGGTTGCTGCCAACCTATTGATGTTTGGCATTGTGATTGCTGGCCTAAAATCGGCAGTCACCAATATACCTGTACAAGAGTTTCCGAATAACGAGCCAAACCGTATTACGATTAATACGGAATTTCGCGGCGCGACGGCGAAATCGGCCGAAGACGGCATTACGGTGCGGATAGAAGAATCAATCGCGGACATAAAGGGCATTGATGAAATCAGTTCGCGTTCGAGTGAAGGCAGGTCCAGCATCACCGTGGACCTGCTCGATGATTACGACAGACGTGCGGCACTGGATGATATAAAAGTTCGGGTCGATGCATTGAATACTCTGCCTCAGGCGGCCGAACGACCAATCGTTTCTTTAGTAGAGTACAAACGACCTGTAATTTCAGTGGCTGTAAGCGGTGAGTTATCCGCTAAAGAGCTGCGTAAAGTGGCCGAAACGTTTCGCGAAGACTTATTAAACACCACCGACGCAACCAACATTGAAATTCAGGGTGTCGCTGACTATCAAATCAACATTGAAGTCGCACCAGAAACACTTGAGCGTTATAACTTAAGCCTGCGAGGTATTGGCCAAGCAATTCAAGCAGGTGCCAGTGATGTATCTGCTGGTAATGTGCAAACACGTGATGGTGACATTTTAATTCGTAGTGATGGCCAAGCATATAGTGTTGAAGAGTTTTCACGTATTCCTGTTATTCGCAACACCGAAGGCAACGCAATCACGTTGGGTGATCTAGCCACGATTGATGATGGTTTTGAAGAAAGCCGCTTAAACACACAATTTAATGGCCAACCAGCTGTGATGTTAGAAGTGTTTCGTGTTGGCAATCAAAGCGCTTTAAAAATTGCCGAACAAACGCGTAACCATGTTACAAAGTTTGCTGAAAACCTACCGCCGGATGTCAGTATTGACTATTGGAGCGACGCGTCTTTGTATTTGCAATCACGCATAGGCGCAGTGCTCAACTCAGCACTATTAGGTGGCGCATTAGTATTGATTTTATTATCACTGTTTTTACGCCCTGCCGTGGCGTTTTGGGTATTCCTAGGCATACCAGTTAGCTTTATGGGCGCCTTTTTGTTCTTACCCTTGGTCGGCGGCTCATTTAATATTATCAGCTTGTTTGCGTTTATTGTGGTTATCGGCATTGTGGTCGATGATGCGATTGTCACCGGTGAAAACATATACCGTAAAATTCGTGATGGTATGCAGCCATTGGAGGCGTCGATTTATGGCACCAAAGAAATTGCCACGCCTGTTACGTTTGGTATCTTAACCACGGTTATCGCCTTTCTACCGTTATCCTTTTTACAAGGCACTCGCTTTAGTTTTATTGCATCGCAAATGCCAGTTGTTGTGATACCTGTTTTGCTGATGTCGCTGGTGGAATCAAAGTTAGTATTACCCTCGCACATGAGCCATATAAAACTGCGTGCAAACGATTCAAAAACTGGCCGCTTTACACGCTTTCAACAAAGCATTTCTCATGGCTTAGAAAGTTTTGTTAGAAACCGTTACAAACCGTTCTTGGCTAGGGCAATTTCGAACTCTGGTATCACTATCACCATATTATTAACGGTTGCCACTGTGATCATTAGCTCAATGATGACCGGACATACGCGTTTTGCAACGTCCATATATGTTGAATCCGATACGGTACGAGTATCACTGACAATGCCAGAATCAACCGGCTTCGACACGGTCGATTCGCATATCCAACACATCGCCAAACAGTTTGAAACTCTGCGCGATAAATACACGGTTGATGGCGAAAGCTTAGTACAAAACATTATCGCTACCAGCGGCAGTAGCCGGTTTACTCGACAACCGAATATCGGCGAAGTCATCGTCGAGCTGCAAGTAACGGGTAAACGCGTGGTTGACTTAACCTCGAGCCAAGTGCTGCAAGAGGCACGTAAGTTGATTGGCGAAATACCCGGTGCAATACGTCTTGGGTTTCAAGCTCGACGTTTTGGCGGCAATAGCCCAATTAATGTTGAGCTGTCTGGCGCTGAAGGAGCGGACATGTTCCCGGCCGTGTTGCGAATTAAAGAGCAACTAAAAGCTTACCCCGGTGTATTCGACATACAAGACAATTATTCTGGCGGCAAGGAAGAGCTTGAACTTAAGTTGAACAAACGCGCGTATGCACTAGGGCTCAATTTAAATAATGTTGCAACCCAAGTGCGCGATTCAGTATTTGGTTTTCAGGCACAACGCATTCAACGCGGGCGAGATGAATTAAGAGTGATGGTGCGTTTTCCGATTGAGCGCCGCTCGTCAGTGATTGATCTTAAAAATTTACCCATTCGTGTATCGGGCAATCAAGGAACTGTATTACTGTCTGAGATTGCGGATATCACTCCGTTCGAAAGTCCAAGTACCTTATATCGGATTAATCGTACATCAACGTTAAATGTGACCGCTGATTTCGACACCAACTCAGCGAATATCAATCTGATTAACACCGATCTAAAAAAATTCACGCGCGAATTAGAAGCTGAGTTTCCAAATATTACATATCGTTATGACGGCGAAGTAGAAGATGCTAAAGAGACCAATAGCCACTTAACCTTAGGCTTGGTGTTGGTGCTTGCCGGCATCTATGCATTATTAGCGATTCCGTTTAAATCATACGGGCAACCGTTGGTGGTGATGTCGATCATTCCATTTGCGATGATCGGCGCAATTTTTGGCCATATCGTGACTGGTCAGAACATGTCAGTCATGAGCGTTTTTGGCATGTTAGCCTTGCTCGGTGTGGTCGTTAATGATTCATTGGTGTTGGTTGATTATATTAATAAGCTACGCGCGCGTGGCATGCAGGTACTCGATGCGGTAATTGACGCAGCGTGTACTCGTTTTCGTGCAGTATTACTCACATCATTAACTACGTTTGCAGGCCTAGCGCCTATTTTATTCGACACATCACGCCAAGCCAGCTATTTAAAACCAATGGCTACGTCGCTGGGCATTGGCATTCTATTTGCCACAGTAATCACGTTAATCATTGTGCCGATTAATTATTTGCTGGCACGCCGAGCGAAGCACATGCTAAGCAACCTCAGCAAAAAAGCATGGGCAACATGGCTGGTTTTTTGGCATAAAGAGGATTTACACGAGAATCTCAATGATTGAATGGTTTGCTAAAAATCACGTTGCAGCGAACTTGCTCATGTTTGCCATTATGGTCATGGGTGTTTTGGCCGTGCAAAGAGACATTGCGCTGGAACTAATGCCTGACTTTGCGCTGGGGACTGTGACCGTCACAACGGTACTGCCTGGTGGCAACCCGGAATCAATTGAAGAAACCATCAGCGCACGCATAGAAGAAGCGGTTGCTGATCTTGAAGGTGTTAAAAAAATATTATCTCGCTCAACTGAAAATATTTCTGTTGTGTCGATTGAGCTTGAAAAAGGCTACGACGAACAAGAAATGTTGAGCGACATAAAAGTCCGCATTGACGCACTCAACACATTACCCAACGATGCCGAGCGCCCAATTATTGCGCTCGCCGAATTGCCCATTCAAGTGATTGGCATTGCTGTTTACGGAGATGTGCCTTATGACGAGCTATTTAATGCCGCCTCTAACGTACGTGAAGACTTACTCAAGGTTGATGGCGTTACACAAGTTAGTCAATTGCAAGCACCACCGCGTGAAATTCACATTGAAGTAGACCCAAATACCCTACAACGCTACAACCTAAGCCTCGAAGATATTGGCGGTGCTATTCAGCGTAATTCGCTGGATGTTTCTGCGGGTAATCTGCGCACATCAAATGGCGACATATTAGTCCGCACTAACGGTCAGTCTTACACTCAAACTGATTTTGAACGAATTCCAGTTGTGCGCGCGGGCGATGGCGTTATCTATCTTAAAGATATCGCTAAAATAATTGATGGTTATCAATTAATCCAAGTTGAAACATCGTATAACGGCAAATCGGCTATCACGCTTGAAGCTTTTCGAGTTGGCAAACAGAACACGATTGAGATTTCTGAAAACGTACAAAAATTTATCAAACAGTATGGACCGCGCTTAGGCAACGAAATCAAGCTTGGCACATATGGCAATACGGCTGTTGTGGTTCAAGACCGACTCGAAACATTGTTATCAAGTGCACTGTATGGCGGCTTATTAGTCTTGGTTACATTGTCATTGTTTTTACGACCTGCTGTGGCGTTATGGGTAGGCTTAGGAATTCCTGTTTGCTTTCTAGGCGGCATCGCAATGATGCCAGTGCTGGGTTTAACAATGAACATGTTGACCATGTTTGCTTTTTTGCTGGTGCTGGGGATTGTCGTCGACGATGCCATTGTCACCGGTGAAAACATCTACCGTCATATGCGCAATGGCATGTCCTCGCCAGATGCCGCATTATTCGGCACCAAAGAAGTGGCTGTGCCAGTTACCTTTGGTGTGATTACCACGATGGTTGCGTTTGCGCCATTGTTATTAGTAGAAGGCTTAGCCGCTGATCTTGCCAAACAAATTCCGTTAATTGTGATTCCGGTGCTGGCGTTTTCACTGGTTGAGTCAAAGCTTATTTTGCCGTCGCATATGAGCACAATCAAACCGCGCGATGATAATGACTTGCCGGCATTGAGTCGTTGGCAACAATCATTTTCACGCGGCTTTGAAGAAAAAGTAATTCGCATATACCGACCTTTTTTGAATCGTTGCATCAATAACAAATCAATCACGATTGTGACTGCTGCAATGGCTTTTTTCATTACCATTTCTTCGATGTCAAATGGCTGGCTTCGTGTTGCGTTTTTTCCTGAGTTTGAAGATAACGCAATCTTCATTAAACTTAGCATGCCCTCTACAACAGGTTATCTAACAACCAAAAAAGAGATAGATCGTATTTCTTCGATCGCTAAAGACCTGTCTACTGAATACGTTGACCCAGTCACTAATGAATCTTACTTTAAGTACTTCATTTCAGTAGCCGGCATCACCTTTGGACCAACCGGAGTAGACTTTGGCACCAACAAGGGCATGGTCGTCATGGAGTTTGTGCAAGGCGAAAACGGCACGCCAGAAGGCTTTTCGATTAAAGAAGTGCAAGAAAAGCTGCGCAAACGTATTGGCGAAATTCCCGGTGCTGAAAAACTTAGTTTGTCTTCCAGTTTTGGTGACTTTGGTCGCCCTATCTCGATTGCGCTGTATGGCAACGATATAAAACGCATTGGCGAACTGTCTGATGAAATTCGTGATTACTTAAAAAGCTATCCTGGTATTTTTGATATTCGAGATAACTTCAGCAGCGGTAAAGACGAAGTTAAACTTCATGTGAACGATTTATCCACGTCGCTCGGTTTATCTCAACGCGATATTGCCAACCAAGTTCGTAATGCCGTGTTTGGCTTTGAAGCACAACGTATTCAACGCGGGCCTGATGAAATCAAAGTCATGGTTCGCTATCCTTTGGAGTATCGTTCGTCATTAAGCAGCGTGAATAATATTCCGATCAAACCACCCTTAAGTGACGAGACAATTCCTCTATATGAATTGGCTACCTTAGAGTCCACGCAAAGCCCTACTTCTATCTACCGAGATAAACAACGTCGCTCTGTTACGGTTGATGCCGATATTGATATTGACGCGTATGACATCAATATTATTCGAAAAGATCTGCGCACATTTTTAGACGAGCTTTTTTTATACGAGCCTAACATTAGCTACAACATGGATGGTCAAGCGGAGAATCAACAAGAAACAGTCAACAGTTTCTTTTTAGGCTTTATCGCAGTGATGTTTGGAATTTACGCCTTGCTAGCCATTCCCTTTAAATCATTCGGCCAACCCTTAGTGGTCATGTCGATTATCCCATTGGCGATTGTCGGCGCGATTATCGGTCATTACATAATGGGACTATCATTCTCCATGCTCAGCATTATGGGTATTCTTGGGCTGACAGGCATTGTGGTTAACGATAGCTTAGTACTGGTTGATTACATTAACAAAAAGCGCAGCGAAGGCGTGCCAATTTATGACGCCGTTCTAAGCGCCGGTGAAACTCGCTTTCGCCCTGTGATATTAACGTCAATCACAACCTTTGTTGGGCTATTACCGTTAATGCTAAATCAAAGCGCGCAAGCACAGGCGCTGATACCGATGGCCGTATCACTTGGGTTTGGTATCTTGTTTGCCACAACCATCACACTCGTGATCACACCCGTTAACTACCTTGTTGGGCGAAGCTTTAAACATGCAAGCATCAAAGCATTCAGGAGTTTACAGGTGAGTGTCAGTAGCTATTGGAATAAAACGGCCTAGTAGCCAAATTTATTCAAGGAGGTTCAGTGCAATTAATCGAACTCGCTCGGCATTGCCAACGTTCGCAGTTGATCTAAGCGGTGTGCAAGCAAACGCAAGTCTTTACTAATTTGTTTACGCTTTGCCACAATATCGTCACCACCGGCAGCAACCACACCATAGCTTTCTAACAACTTATAACCATTCCCAAACAGAATAGTGCCGATCGAAGCTTTACTGCTGATACGACGCTGCAGATAAGCTTGGCGGCCGTATTTAAACGCCGACGCAACCGCAGCCTTTTGATCCAGCGTTTCATTTTCGCCCAAGCTCGAAAACACATCGGCAACAATCCGATACGCCTCCACATAGGGCTTAAGACAAGCATGCGCAGTAATCGGTTTCATATTGCGTAAAAAATCAGGCGCATAACTTGGACGGTCAATGTTCTTTTCCCAATCGGCATCAATAAACGCAAGTTCACCGCGCACGTCATCATGAAACTCTTCGGTTGGCGCGTAGAAAAATTCAAACTTAAACATGTCTTTAAGTCTATCTGCCTCTTGCCAAAATACGTCCGCGCCACCAACGGCGCCCGCAGCTACTTTAACCATGGCCAACTCGGCAATTGATTTAGTCACAAAGTGATGCACAATGGTATTGCGGTAATAGCTGGCCATATGATGCTGATCGGCGGCCACTGCGTAAACCGTTTCAGGGCCTTCGTCGTAGCGATTAATCAGTTCTGACTCAATCATGGCATCAAGCAATTCATCCATATGCTCGCGGTTCTCTGGCTCAAAGTCGCTGGTAAACAGCACATCACGATGTTCTGCCCATCTGCGTAAATCGTTCATGTTGTCGCGTAACTCTTCTATTGTTTGAGCACGCGGCGCAGAACCTAATAATGACATGGACATGAGTGCAGTCACGGTAATCGGGGTTACGCGATTTGCTTCAACACCTACTTTAAACGCTATTTTCTGTAACGCTAATGGGTTATCAGAAATAGCGGATTTATCGACCACAACTGGCTCACCAAAATCGATATAAATGCGTCCTAATGGCCGACGCATTCGACGCAGATACGACACAAACCAACTCAGTGATTCAGGCCGTTTAATACCACCACTTTGCTCTGCAGCGTAATCTTTCACGTCATTGTTCATGTCGTAATTTATTGCCACAGGAATAATGTGTAAATCATTAGCCGACGACTCTTGCATGGCGTCTAACACGTATTTCAACATGCCGTATCTTGGTGGCATTAACTTACCAACGCGCGAACGAGTACCTTCAAACGACCACGTAAGTGGAAATCGTTTTTCTAATAGGTACGCCAAATACAAACGCAGTACTAATTTATACAGCGGGTTATCTTGAAACGATCGGCGAATAAAGATTGCGCCCGAACGACGCGCTAAAAAACCAACTCCGGCAAACGCCATATTAATGCCACCCATTGTGTGCGGCGTGGGGAAATCATTTTCAAATAAAATGGATTGCATCGTGATGCCATCCATATGCGTTTTATGCGTCCACAGCAATGCGGTTGGGTGTTCACGTACAATATGATGGAACCGCTTTAAGCGCTCAGTATCAATTACTAATTCATTTTCATAACCAAGCGAAATTATCCAACGATTAAACGCACCTGCTACGTCTTGCCAAAAATTATGCGGGGTTGCAACCAGCTCTTTAAAATACGGCAGTGCTCGGTTGCGTAGTGCATCTTCACTCTCACCAGTTTCTTTTACTATTTCTAATAAGCCTTGGTGATAAGCGTCGCTAGCACGTACTTGCTTAGCAACTTGACGAGGTATTTTATATCGACTGCCACGTAAGCGGCGTTCAGCAACTTCTAAGGCTAAGCTCGCTTGCTCAGCTACATATTCAGCCAAGTTAACATCAATGCGGGCAAACTTTTGTCGGCTTTCATAACGCTCAGTTAAATCAGACAATGTGGCTGGCTTACCCATAATACACAGCGCCAGCGATGGGTCATTCGCTAGTATCTTGTTGGCTTGCTTTTCACTTGGGCGACGCGGGTTACCACTTAATAAATCTCTGAAACGCGGTTTACCGTCCGGCCTATCGAGTTTGGTTTTCCAAACCACCCGCACTGGCACCACCAAGGTATTCGGCGGTATCTGCAACGCCATTTGCAGACCTTCTGTGCTGATGTCTTCAGGGTCATGCGCTATCGGCACAACACAATGACTCACTACCGCTGAGGCAGCTTTATCATTATTGTTACTACTTAACCAATTTAACAATAAGGTTTCTTCGACCTTATGTTCAGCATCCACAATAAAGAGCACATGATCCGAGTCTATTTGTTGCCAGGGGTTGTCACTCATTCTGTTTGCCTATGTTCTTATTATTAATCGAGCTGGTATTTCATCTGATCAAGTTCAATTAAGAATTGATCGCGAATTTTTTGAATATTTTTATCTATGTCTCGCACCTTCCATTTATCTGTATGGACTGGCGGCAGTACAGTTACTTTAACCGTTGCAGGGCGAATAATAAACTGGCCTCTAGGCGCCACGTCTATCGCATTATGAATAACCACGGGCACGATCGGTACACCCGCTTGCATCGCAAGGTGAAATGCACCTTTTTTAAAGCGGCCTAAGTTAGTGGATGTGGAGCGCGTGCCTTCGGGTGCAATACAGATTGAGCGACCTTCTTTGAGCATAACATCAACCAATGGCGCCATTGCCTCGCGCGCAGACTTGCTGTTTTCGCGATCGATTAATACGGTGCCACCGAGTTTCATTAATGTGCCAATAATAGGCACATCTCCAATCTCTTTTTTACCCACACCCGCAATATCACGACGTAATAATGACGGCATAATAATCGTATCTGCTTGGCTTTGATGATTAAAAATAAATACCGCAGGTCGGCTCGACCAAAGATGCTCTTCGCCTTCAATATCCAGCTCAATACCAGCAATCGCACACGCCGAATCTGCAAACATTGAAATAGCAAAATTACGTGCTTTATTCAGCGAGCCGGTTGCCGCGTAAATTGGCACGCCGGCAAATGCTGACGAGACCATGCTTGCTTGAGTGGCTACTGTGCGCACTAAATCTTTGACACCGGCTTTACCGCGGCTATTAAAATCTCGAACTGGCCAACCACGGCCACTTGCGGTGCGGCGCAGGCGCGCATTTGGGTTGAGCGGCCTTGGTTTGCCAACATACTCTAACAGCTGAATATCTTCATCGCTGTCTGAATAAAAATAACTTTCTTGTATATCAAGGTCATACTTCTCAACCAATTGCTCTGCTGCATCAACCTTGCCCATGCCATAACAAGTAGGTTTAACAACGCCACCAGTAAATTTGCCATCGACAATTTCCAGGTGTGTGCACTTGACGTGCTCTATGCCTAACTCACGCGCGGCAGGTACAACTTGGTAAGGTGTCGCGGCAGAAATAAGCGCAACAGTGTGCCCCTTCTTTAAGTGTGCTTCGATTAACGCGCGTGACTCAGGGTAGATCAATTTGGCAATGTGCTTTTTATAAAGCATTTCACCAAACTCTATGTATTCCTTTTCTTCAATGCCTTCTAAATAACTGGATGTTTCCACCATCATGGCAGAAAAACCCATATTACCAAGCGCAAACTGCGCGAGCGTTTTGGTTAATTCGATTAACTGCTTAGGGCTAATGTCACCACGCTTTAATTGCTCACGTAAATACGTGGTTGCCGAATAGCCATAAATAATGGTGCCATCAAAATCAAAAAACGCACCAACCTGTGGACCGCTGGGTGACGCCTCAACTTCTTTTATTACTTTTGAGTATAGATCCATAGTGAAGGTAAAGCCGCTGGTTTAGTGCTTATATAAAATAGTCATTTTGTCGCGTTTAATATTATCAATCAATAGTACCGCAGCCCTCAAAATTTACAAACCGTAAATGCGCATCGCTGATCATGATATGCACATTTTATTGTAATCATTCATACGTATTATGTCGTACTACCTTATATTTAAGTATACAGTCGAATCTTATTTTCGAGTACCATTAAAATTAACCAGTAATAGCCAGTTTTATACGAGTAATCCTATGCAGCAACTTTCGGCCCAAGACGCGCAGTTTCTTTATATGGAGACCAACAAGAGTTTGTCTCATGTTACCTCCGTGGCTATCTTTGATCCGTCAACAGCGCCTTCGGGCGAAGTTCGATTCAAACAAATCATTGAGCATGTGAGAAGCCGAGTACACACATCGCCAATCTATAAACGGCGCATCTACCATGTGCCGTTGGAGCTGGATTACCCATATTGGATTGAAGATGAACATTTTGATATTGAATACCATATTCGTCATGGCCGCTTACCGCACCCTGCGGACTGGCGACAATTGTGTATTCATCTAGCTCGTTTTCATTCCCGCCCGCTTGATATGCAGCGCCCACCTTGGGAAATGTATGTGATCGAAGGTTTAGACAACATACCGGGCATCCCGAAAGGCTCGTATGCGATTGCATCAAAAATTCATCATGCCGCCGCCGACGGCATGGCGATTGTCAATTTTTTTGGTGGCTTAATGGACATCGACCGAGAGGGTACACCGGTGATGCCAGTTAAAAAACGCGTCACATCAGCGCGCTTTGAAAAACCAACACTGTTCCAAATGTCGGCGCGCAGCATGATCAGCAATCTTCGCTCACCAGTAAAGGTTGCTAATACAATGATGCGGTACGCGCCAAATCTAGTTCAAGCTGCCAAACAGCAGTTTACCGAACGTCAAAAAGAAGCTAAACAAAGTGTGCCGAATACGCGCTTCAATTTAGAAACATCGCCACACCGCGTGTTTGATTCAACTACTTTTTCATTGGCCGCATTCCAACCAATCCGTGGCATGGTTGAAGGTGCAACAATTAACGATATCGTGCTGTCGGTTTGTGCAGGTGCATTGCGAAAATATCTAGGCCACCATAAAGAGCTACCAAATGAATCATTACGTGCATTTGTACCGGTTAATGTGCGCGCACCCAAAGGCAGCTTGAGCGAAACCGAACAACCTGGCAACAACATATCAACCATGGCGCCACAGTTGTTTACCAATATTGCTGACCCAGTTGAGAGACTCGTTGCTATTCGCGCAGAAACCAAAGAACAAAAAGCCGCTCGTAAAGGTATTTCTGCGCGCATTATGACCGATGTGACTAAACACATACCCGCTAGCACACAATTATTAGCGGCGCGTTTAGTCATGCGCTCGGAAATGGCTGGCCGGATGACCAACGTGTGCATTTCAAATGTGCCTGGACCGCAAGTGCCGGTATATATGAACGGCGCTACATTAGTAAAGCAAATGGGCTTAGGCCCGCTTGCCGATCGCATGGGTTTATTTATTGCTGTGACGAGTCTGTGTGGTGATATTGCCTTCAGTGTTACGTCATGCCGACGCACAATGCCAGATGTCGATTTCTTTATTCAATGTATTGCCGATAGTTTTAACGATTTAACTGAAGCCGCTAAATCGGGTGTTAAACCCAAACCAAAGGCGGATAAAAAAGTCACACCTATCACTAAAAAAACCGAACCCTCAGTCGCTAAAAAAGCCACCGCGGTGGTCAAAAAAGCGCTAGAGAGTAATACCAACAAAGTAAAGAAGGCGGTTGTTAAAAAAGACAGTAAACCTGCTGAAAAAGCAAAAACACGTGCTAAGCCTAAACCTGCAACTAAACCAGCAACCAAAAATGCTGTTAAGCCAAAAGCTAAAAAAGCGGCCGCGCCGACATTAAAGAAAAGACGCAGAAAAAAAGCTACAGAGAAAAAGGTATCCGCTAAAAAAGTATCGGTAAAAACAATCAGCAGCTAACAAAACTTAATATCCAATTTCAGTAAGTTCAATAGTTGCTCGCTGACCCGCTAAAACGGCATCTTCTAGATCGTAAGTAGACGCCATACCAGATTCTTTTTTAACCAAATAAGCAGATAGACTCGCCATAAAATCGGCTAGCACAACGCGTTCTTCATCAAACAAAACAGACGATTGCGAGATCAGCGCCTCCACATCCGCGCGCGCGCGAAACAATACAAACTGATCATCGCTAATCTGTTCACTATCGCCACTGACTATAAGCCCCAACAATGCTTGTAACTTTGGAATCAGTTTGCCACGCAAACGTCGCGCCCGAAAATCTCGAATTGCGCCATACTTATATTGATGGATAAACACAATAGCTGCAGCAAACAATAGCACCGCCAGCAATAGATCAAACCAAAAAGAAAATGACACAAATACTCCGAATTAGAGTGAAAAAGGAATTACGCTACTCTAAACTCTTTTGTACTAATTCTGTATCTATTTCTACCTACGCTCTAATAAGTCGTCAGTCAGCACAACCTTGTGAACAGTAAATCGTACTGCTAGCATGCTTGCATTATCTCGCTTTACTAAATAATGAAGATATTTTTCACCCTAGCGCTACTGCTTTTAAGTTTGCCAACTCATGCTACGTGTGTGATTCTTTTACATGGGCTTGCCAGAACCAAAAGCTCGATGAATGAGCTTGAGCAAAAGCTAACAGCACAAGCGTATAAGGTTGTAAATCTTGGGTATCCGTCCACAGACCATAATGTTGAAAAGTTGGCTGAATTATCAATAGGCCCTGCGATTAAAGAATGCGGTGAGTCATCAGAAATCAATTTTGTCACGCATTCGCTCGGCGGAATATTGGTGCGTGAATATTTATCTAAACATCAGATTACTAATTTAAAATATACCGTGATGCTTGGGCCACCAAACAAAGGCAGTGAAGTGGTCGATAAATTACGCGACGTGCCTGGCTTCTATTTTTTGAATGGCGATGCAGGCTTACAACTTGGTACAGACGCTTCAAGCAAACCCAACACCTTAGGTCCCGTTGCATTTAATCTTGGTGTGATTGCCGGCAACAGGAGTATTAACTGGATACTATCTTCGTTAATACCGGGCAATGATGACGGAAAAGTATCGATTCAAAGAACCAAAATCAAAGGCATGACCGACCACATTGTGTTGCCGACCACTCATACATTTATGATGAAGAACAATAAAGTAATCGCTCAGGTGATTTATTATTTAAAAAATGGCCACTTCGAGCGCCCTTCTTGATGCCCTTCATTAAAAGACCGCATGAGTTACTAACCTTGAAAAGAACGTTCAAGAATTTCCTGTGCTTGCTTTAAATCGTTAAAGTCGTTTGGCTCCAGCATTTCACAATCGTCTTTAACCATGTCGCTGACGCTAGCAGGATAAATTCGGCAGTCTTCGGGGCGATCTAAATAAATTTTGCAAAGGTAACGAGTTGAATTCGGTTCTTTTATTAACCACGGACAGCGTTCAATGAGTTTGCCTGTTTGCGGGTCGAACCAGATTTTACCATCGCGTATATGTTCAGCAATGTCGGGTCTTAGTGCTTCCCAGAGTGCAATGTCTTCATCCGATGCCGAGAGTTGACCATTACCGTATTTGATGCAACATTTACCACAGGCATTACATGCCCTCATTTAACTGAGTTTGTGTTTTCGATAGGCGAAACACCTAAAAATTCTGCAAGCAGCAAACGCGCCTTTTCTGCCGCGGCTTTTGCGGGTTCTCTTGGCGTACGGTATTCCCAATTGTCGCCTGTGCGCACGGCATCTGTATCAAAGGCGTGATCAACACCTTCGAAAACTTCATGGCGAACAGGGCTACCTGAATCGCGAATTGCCTGGTATTTTTCGTCACACAATCGTGTGCCTACCACCGTGTCTTCGGCGGTATCAATTGCTAATATATTTGTTGTTACGCCCCAGCCGTTTGAATCGGTTTTCACGCCAAAACCGCAATACGGATAAAATAGAATCGTGTTTTTAATATCTGCTAAATCGGCATTCGGTGTTTTCGATAAGCCATGTGGCAACTCATGTTTTGCATGAATAGCAAATGCGTCCATCACTGACCATGCGCCATGTGACCATCCAGCAACATTAAGACGTGACTGGTCTACCCACGCTTGCTTTTTAGACCATGCCATGACGGTGAGCACATCACCCGCGCGCTCAGCACCAATTAACTGACGCCCTGAGCACACATGCGAAATTGCTCTATCAAAATCAATATTACGACCCGCATAGCTATTTACATAAACAGCAGCCAGACCCATAGCTTTAAATTTTTCACCCCAAAAAATTTGTTGCTGTTCGTCACCGCCGCAGCCATGAAACATAAAAACGGTCTCAAATGGCCCTTGGCCTGCGGGTTTGAAAACCGTGAGGTGTGGCTCAATCATGTTAGATAATTTTTCTGGCGATTGCTCCGAGGTATACCAACCTTGCAGTGAACCATACACATAAATACTACCAGCCAGCAACATGCCTAAGACCAATAAGCTAAACCGTTTAAGCCATTTCATAAAATTACCTTTATACTAATCTCGAATTACCGACTTGATTAAAAAGACGTACTGCCAAGACAATGAATAGTACTCCAAACACTTGCAATCGACCATCATCCCCGGAATCAGACTTAATTTTAGGGAGCCTCTGATTAGGTTAACCTACCCATCTTTAAGCACCTGAAAACACCCACTCAGAGAAGTAAGTTATATCATCAATGTCACCTTTGTTTTAGAAAAACACCGCGCCATTATTTGGTTTAGCATTTTTAATAATTGTAATGCCTTAATTTCACAGGTAAATTGAAAAACCAACAAAGAGTAATAAAAGAAAAAGGCATATCATTTATGGTTAATGAGTCAAAGTCATCAAGCGATGGTTCGAGCAGCAATTCGAATCAAAATAGATCAGGCACAGAAATAATGAATCCAAAAAACAAATACAGCAACAAGGTTTACCGAAACTTTGCACTTATTTTGTTGACCATCGTTTATGGTTTCAATTTTATTGACCGACAAATAGTAGGAGTACTAGCGCCTTTTATTCAAGAAGATTTGCAGCTCACTAATACCCAATTGGGTTTACTTATCGGCTTGGCTTTTGCTACTTTTTATACGCTAATTGCAATTCCTATTGCTTGGTTGGCGGACAGATATAACCGAGTGAATATTCTGTCGATTGCCCTAGCAACTTGGAGCGCTTTTACAGCGCTCACGGGTCTGGCAACCAACTTCTGGCAGATTGGCCTGGCCAGAATGGGTGTTGGTGTTGGTGAAGCCGGTGGCAGCCCGCCATCGCATTCAATTATTTCTGATCTCTACCCTAAAGAAAAAAGAGCCGGTGCTTTAGGCGTGTATTCAATGGGAATTCCATTAGGCATTATGGCGGCGTATTTTGCCACCGCATCCTTAATAGGCGCGGAATCGGGCGATGTAAATTGGCGTAAAATATTCGTTGTTCTGGGCTGTACAGGTATCGCGCTCGCGGTTGTTGTTAAATTAGTATTACGTGAACCCACTCGTGGGGCTATGGAGTTTGGCGAGAACAAAAAAATTGAACAGCCGCCGTTTAAAGAGTCCCTACGAACCTTATTAAAAATCCCTGCGTGGTGGGCAATGTGCTTTGGTATCGCATTTGGTTCTTTTGTGTCTTACTCGTTTTCAGCGTTTCAGACTAAATACTTACGTATTTTAGATCCTAGTTTTGATTTTCAGACATTAGTAGTTTTATTAGGTGTCATTAATGGCACAACCTACGCAGGTGGAACATTTATAGGAGCACGAGCAGCCGATATTTGGGGCAAAAGTACGATTAGAGCCTATGGTTTACTGCCCGCAATATCCATCGCTATTTGTCTGCCGCTCGGTGTATTCGGGTTTTGGGTTGACTCGGTGACGATGCATTTAGTATTTACGACCTTTTTACTGTTTTTTCTGGGTGTTTACTTGGGGCCGTCTTTTGCAATTGCCCAAACACTCGCGCCGGTGAATATGCGGGCTATGTCAACAGCCTTATTCTTTTTTATCTTAAATATGATTGCTTTAGGTGGTGGCCCTACATTTACTGGCTGGTTAATTGATGTGTTTAAGGCAGATTATGACGATCTTGAGGCTATGCGTTATGCCATGTCCGTTTGTTGCTTGTTTTTTATTCCTTCAATCGTTAGTTTTTTGATTGTGGCAAAAGTATTGCCACGGGATTGGAAAATAGCGGAAACCAGAAATAAAAATTTGTTGGCCGAATCTAATAACGATTCCACGCCAAGTTAAAAACCAACATCGTATTTTATTATTGTACTTGTCATTCGTTTGGAGCTATTTGAGAGAGCTAATTCAACTATTAGCGATTTTCCATAAAACTAACTATTAATTGTACAACCGAGTATTTTATACAGTACCAACATATCTGTGCTGATAGAATTTATGTTATTAATAGCCTTTCAATTACCCCACTTTGGAGACTCATCATGATTGCCAAATCTTCTATTCGTAAGCGTTCTACTTATCTGGCCGGCATTGTATTTGCTAGCTTTGCATTAAGCGCTTGTGAAAAACCTGCAGAAACTGAACCGGCCGCTGCTGTTGAGCAAGCGGAGAGCGCCGTTGCTGAAACTGTTGCACAGCCCGTGGTTGACGCTGGCTCAGCCGCGCAGCTAGCCGCAGTACTAGACTCATTAAGCGATGAACACAAGGCACGCTACCAATACCGTAACCCACAACAAACTTTAGAATTTTTTGATATCGAGCCTGGTATGAAAGTCGGTGAAGTATTACCCGGCAACAATGGCTGGTACACACAAGTGTTATTGCCCTATCTCGGTTCAGAAGGTCTTTTAGTCGGCATTGATTACCCGTCTAAATTATGGTCGAACTTTGGTTTCATGACCCCAGAAAAAATTGAGGAAAAGAAAACATGGGCAGCCGACTGGATAGCCGCCACTCAAAAACTCGCTGGTGAAAATGCCCCAAGCATTAATGCTTACCCGCTTGAAGCCATGCCCGAATCCATGGCTGGCACATTAGACGCGGTATTATTTTTTCGCGCATTGCACAATTTGGCGCGCTTTAATGAAAGCGGTGGTTTTCTGGACAATGCGATTGCTGAAACGTATGCCGCGCTAAAACCAGGTGGTATCGTTGGCGTTGTACAACACCAAGCGCGCGAAGACCGACCTGACGCATGGGCCAACGGTAACGCTGGTTATTTAAAAAGCAGTTTTGTGAAACAAAAAATGCTGGCCGCAGGTTTTGAATTCGTAGCACAAAGCGATATAAACGCAAACCCAAAAGACACCGCTGATGAAGGCGATGTTGTTTGGCGTTTAGCACCCGCGCGCGCAGGTTATAAAGAGGGTACGCCTGAAGCGGCTGCGATTGATGCAATTGGTGAGTCAAATCGTATGACCTTAAAATTTCGCAAGCCGCTATAAGCCTTGAAATAAAAAAGCAGCACTAAGAAGTTAACCAGGTTTATTATCAGCACTACTAACAATAACTGCTAGTTAGCGCGAGTAGTGCTGATAAAACAAAAAAGCGGATGCCTAATAACATAATAATAAAAGCACCACTCACAGGCACAGTTGAAGCCATTCATGTTACTGAGCAACAAACAGTCAGCGCGAGTGAGTTATTAATCACGCTCGAATCAATGAAAGTGCATGTGCGTATCGAGGCCGAAAACGCAGGCACTGTACAAAACATACATGTCAGCGTTGGTGATACGATCAACCGAGATGACCCACTGGTTGAGCTCACTGAGTCCAATAACTCAAATCAGCAGAACACAGCCGAACACGAATTTGAACAGCTAGCTGAACATTCATCGCTCGCTGCATTCAAACAACGCCAAGCAAAAGCCTTAGACTCAGGCCGCACTGCGGCAATTGAAAAGCGTCACGCCAAAGGCTATTTAAGTGCTAGAGAAAACCTTGCCAACTTATGTAAACCAAACGAGTTTAGCGAATACGGTCAATTTGCTGTTGCGGCGCAGCGCCGTCGCAAAGACTATCAAGCCTTGCAAACGGATACCGCGGCCGATGGCATTATTACGGGTGTTGCACCCGTCAATCAGGATTTAGTTACAAACAACAAAACTGCATTAATTATTAACGACTACTCTGTACTGGCCGGCACGCAAGGTTTTTTTCACCATCAAAAACTTGATCGTATTATTGAGGTGGCGGCTAAACAAAAACTGCCAGTCATTATGTTTAGTGAAGGCGGTGGTGGCCGGCCTGGCGATACAGACATCACGACGGTTATCTCAGGCTTACAGTGCACCTCCTTTGGTGCATGGGCAGGTTTAAACGGTGTTGTACCAAGAATTAGCGTGGCGAATGGTTACAATTTTGCAGGCAATGCTGCACTTTTTGGCGCAGCAGATATTACCATTGCCACCAAAACTTCTTGGGTCGGCATGGCTGGCCCAGCGATGATTGAAGGCGGCGGTTTGGGCTCGTTTAAGCCTACTGACATTGGCGCCATTGACGTGCAAAGCAGCAATGGTGTTGTAGATATTGTGGCGGAAGACGAAGCGCATGCAGCGCAGCTCGCCAAACGCGCATTGAGTTATTTTCAAGGTGAAACAGCAAATTGGGCAGCGAATGATCAAGCCACTTTACACACCGCTTTGCCTGAGAATCGCCGGCAAACCTATAATGTGCGATCGGTTATTCAAACCTTGGCCGATATCGACTCTTTTCTTGAACTGAAAGCCAACTATGGTGGTGCAATAGTCACTGGGTTTATCCGCATTCAAGGTGAGCCGGTTGGTGTGCTGGCCAATAATTGTATGGTATTGGGCGGCGCGATTGATGTTGATGCCGGTGAAAAAGCCGCAGACTTTATGCAACTCTGTAATAACTTTGGTATTCCACTCGTATCCTTGTGCGACACGCCCGGATTTATGGTTGGCCCGGCGCACGAACAAAAAGGGGCTGTTCGCCGATTGGCAAAACTGTTTACCGCTGGCGCACAATTAACGGTGCCGTTGGTCGCAGTAGTATTACGCAAATGCTACGGACTTGGTGCACAAGCCATGTTAGGTGGTAGTACCCAACGCCCTCTTTACACACTGTCGTGGCCAACCGGCGAGTTTGGTGCAATGGGCTTAGAAGGCGCTGTAACCCTTGGCTTTAAAAAAGAATTAGACGCCTGCGCAGACGAAACCAAGCGCACGGCGCTGTTTAATAAATTATTAGCTCAAGCCTATGAACGCGGGCAGGCAAGCGAAGTTGCCAGCGTATTAGAAGTGGATGCGGTGATTGACCCAATTGATACACGCAAACATATACTTGCGTGTATTAATTAATAACTAATAGGCCATAGCCTGAGCAATACATACCTACTGTACGTCGTCAGAACGCCAATTGTTGTTATAATAGACCGCTGTGAAAAATTTATTGCCAACCCGCCGGCAACGGATTGGGACGGCGTGTTCACCTTTACCAGCAGATAGTT
>CAZOBR010000023.1:0-21826 GCA_964578035.1 uncultured Gammaproteobacteria bacterium | reverse complement strand
ACTCTCAGCATTGATCGGCTGGACTTTAGACTTGACTTGTTGCTCTGTTGTTTGCTGATTGTCTGAATCGAGACTAACAATACTCGTCTGAACTGGTTGTTCAGCATCATTAATTAGCGCTTGGTTTTCTGTCGGCGACAATTTAGTGAATAACAAAAGAATCAAACCAAGAAGCAATATCATCCATGTCCAAACACGAGTCGTGTTAGCAAAAAATGGTTCAGCTTTCCAAAAACGATGATAACAATGCAAGCAACGATATGGGCTTTTCGGCAACAGTCGTATTAACCACTTATCGCCGCCTTGAGGGCGAGATGTGACTGTTTTCTGCGATTCACACTTGGGACAAACATGCCTTGAGTTTCCACTGCTATTAGTCTGCGGACTATCAGCTGAACTACTTTGATTCAAAACGTCATTACTTGACACACTATGTACCTTATAAATACGTAAATCTCACCTTGCCAACCCCCACCAAGGTCGATTTTTACTTTATGGTCTATTTATAATCCAGTGCTAGACAGATTGTAAAGAGAAAATGAGTTGGCGATAAATTAACATACTTAACGCTGCTGTAAAGCTTTATTCGTCTGTTACGCAACCCATCGACGCATTTGTTACACTTTTAATGTATTTATACAGAGTGCCTTTTTTAACTTTTATGTCGGGCGCTTGCCAAGCTTCTCTGCGTGCTTCGAGCACTTCATCGGTGACCTCAAAGTCAATACGATTGTTAACCGCGTCTAATGTGACAATGTCACCATTCTCGACCAAGGCGATATTGCCGCCTTCTTGAGCTTCTGGCACCACATGACCAACAATAAAGCCGTGCGAGCCACCAGAGAAACGGCCATCGGTAATCATCGCAACCGAGTCACCCAAACCTGCGCCCATAATCGCTGAAGTCGGCTTCAACATCTCTGGCATACCTGGACCACCGCGTGGGCCTTCGTAACGGATTATAATGACGTCACCGGCAACAATTTTATTTTGCTCTAGCGCTTCAATCATGCTTTGCTCGCCATCAAACACTTTGGCTGGACCAACAAACTTCTCGCCTTCTTTACCAGTTACCTTAGCAACCGATCCACCAGTTGCTAAATTGCCTTTGAGTATTTGAATATGGCCAGTGCGCTTAATCGGGTCACTCATTGGGCGCATTAAGTCTTGACCTTCAGTGAAAGCAGGCAAGTCGGCCAAATTCTCGGCCAATGTTTTGCCAGTTACGGTCATGCAATCGCCATTAAGTAAACCTTCATCGAGTAAGAACTTCATTACTGCGGGCGTGCCACCGACCTTATGTAAATCTTGCATAACGTATCGACCACTTGGTTTTAAGTCCGCTAAGAATGGCACTCGGTCACTGACCGACTGAAAGTCGTCAACGGTTAAATTAATGTCCAAAGCGCGAGACATCGCAATTAAATGCAGTACTGCATTAGTAGAGCCACCTAAAGCCGTTATAACAACCATGGCATTCTCAAATGCCTCGCGAGTCATAATGTCTTTTGGCTTTAAATCAATTTCTAATAAGTGCTTTAAGGCCGCACCTGCGCGAACACATTCATCGACTTTTTCTGGATCAACCGCGGGCGCAGAGGCGCTGTATGGCAAACTCATGCCCATTGCCTCAATCGCACTGGCCATTGTGTTGGCCGTATACATGCCACCACAGGCGCCTGCACCAGGGCAAGATTTTTCAACAATTTCTTGTCGATCTTCATCGGTAATTGTTTCAACCAAAAACTGACCGTAGGCTTGAAACGCCGAAATAATGTCTAATTTTTCGCCATTGTGGATACCGGGTTTAATCGAACCACCGTAAACCATAATCGCAGGGCGATTTAGACGTGCAATTGCCATCATGCAGCCCGGCATGTTTTTATCACAGCCAGGAATGGCAATCAAACCATCATAGAATTGCGCCGCAACAACCGTTTCAATTGAGTCGGCAATAATGTCACGCGACTGCAAAGAGTACGCCATGCCAGATGTGCCATTGGTTGTGCCATCACTCACACCAATAGTATTGAAACGCATACCCACCAAACCCGCATCAACCACACCTGTTTTAACGTGCGCTGCTAAGTCATTTAAATGCATGTTGCAGGTATTGCCTTCCCACCAAACACTGGCAATGCCGACTTGAGCTTTATCCATATCAGAACGGCTTAAACCAGTACCATAAAGCATGGCTTGGCCTGCGCCCTGCGACTTGGGTTGAGTAATAGTAGCGCTGTGTTTGTTCAGGTTTTTATCAGACATGAGTTAAAAATGCGGAGTTCGTTGTAAAAATTTCAGAACCCGCAATTTTACACGCTCTAACACGCGAATAGCTAGCGCTGTATAGAATAATAGAGGGAATTCAAAGCGTGTCGAATCAAAACACACGCGATAAAGACTAGTTAAAAATGCTATTTAACAAACTCTCTTTCAGTTCGTCCTTTAATTTGTCTTTCTCAGAACGGTTATCCACTGGCTGCTGTTGCTCTGCTGAGGTCGAATCAGGGTTGGCGCTCACGTCTGGCACCCTATCGGATTGATTAGGCTGATTACCTTGCTCGGCAGATTGATCTTGAGACCGATCAGCCTCAAACAACGGACGCTCTGCTGCTTGCTCGCTTTGCTTGGTACCGGGTTGCTGTTCGTCTTTCTGCTTGTCTTTCTTAAGCAGCTTATTAAGCAACAACTGCTTTACAGTGTCTTTGGTTGAAAGCTCTTCACCGCCTTCGATACCGAACTTTTCTTGCAAGTATTCGCCTTTCTTTTCGTCTAGTTCGCGTTTTACTAAGCTTTTGTACAGCGCTTTAGTATCGAATGAATACCGTGGTGCTGACAGGTCGCCAGTAAAACGAATTGGCAGTGTTAGGCCTTTTAGCTTTTCGAGCGCTTCGCCGCCTTGGCCGTCTGTACTGTTCACAATCGACAGGCTCACCAAGTAGTTAACGGTTTGGCTATCAATATTAATTTCGCCTTCTCCGCCGACTCTGAACAACGGCGCTTTTAAGGCAAAATCATTGTTGGTGATTTTGAAATCCTGAATATTAAATGTGCCAATAAGTTCAGCAAATCGTGTCTCATCATTCGACTGACCGTCACCAGTTTGCTGGTCATCTTGACTTGGCTCGCGACCTTTAAACGATTGATATTGCGCATAACCTTTATCAACAATCCCTTTTAGGTCAACACCTTTAAGAGCGCCATTTTTAGCTAACAGCTTTATAGTGCCAGTATTACTTTGCACACCGTTTTTTTCAGTAACCAGCAAGTCCACAACCAGTGACCCTATGCCGGATAATTGGTCGGTAATCTCAGCGGCATTAAGCATTTTACTTAAATCGACTAAATCAATTTCATTTTGCACTCTTAACTGCTGTTGCCCACCTTTGTCGCTAAACGCAATGGCTCCACCTACTTTGCCGTCGTATAAATTCGCACGCGGCGTAATCGTGACACTGCCAGGGCTGGACTTAACATCCACATCCACATCGTTTAACTCCAAGCCACCTGAAACGAGTTGTTGTGCTTTAAAACGGCCATTCGCAAACACATCTTTGAAAACAGCCATTGGCACCGCAAGCGCTTCAGCACCACTGACCGAATCATCCGATGCGCTGTCTGACTCATCGCTTTCGGGCAAATAGTTATCTAAATTAAGCTGGTCTAAGGCAAGGTCAAATGTAATTTTGGGACTCTCGAAATCACGCACGGAGCCTTTGCCGCTTAATTGGCTGTTATCTAAATTGAAAACAAGATTATTGATGCTGGCGTGATCCAAGTTCCCTGAAAAATCCGCTGTTAAAGCAACCGCTTTCAACGCGGAGCTATCGGCTGGTTCAAATTCAAAGCCAAATTCATTGGCAAGTTTTAGCGCATTAAAGGCCGGTACATCTATACGCCCTTTTGCGCTTGGCGCATCACTGAACTGTGTGATGTTTAAGTCCAGCAGTTTTGCCGTCATATCACCGGCGACGAGAGATGCGACATTAATGCTCGCTCGTTGGCTATCAAGATTAGCCGTGATACTCGGCACACTGAATGTAACTCGTTGGTCGTTTAATGCATCGCTGCGCAAAATACCACTGAGAGCACTTAGATTTACATTCTTATTTTGGTCAACCCGTAATTGATCAAATTCTAGACTCGCTGACTGCGCGCCTTGCACCATATCTGCCTGCAAGGTCTGCATAGTGAGTTCTAGAGACTCAGTATCAATTCGTGCTTGACCTTTAAGCTTGAACTCTAAAGTATCTGGGTTGGCGACATCACGCAGCAAACCTGAAGCACTTAAGTCGGCTAATTGATCACCAATTAAATTACCACTGACTAAATTGAAATTGCTAACATCATAACGGCTGCCCGCCTGACGATCGTCCCAAGTTAGCTTGCCATCGGTGAGCGCCAAGCCTTGAATGACTAATGCGAGTGCACTCGCCGATGAGTTCTCTGATTCGTTTACCTCAGGCGTTTCATCTTCGCCAGCGAGACCTGCAAAACTGTCTAGGCCATTTTTCAGCGTCACAATATTCACTTCAGGTGCTTGCAAAACCACCGTGTCAATTTCAACACGTTTGCTAAACAGTGGCACTACTTTGACTCTAAGCTGTGCCTTATCAACCGAGACCATTGTGCCGCCAATTTGAGCAGGCTGTGAAAACTGCAATCCTTGAGTGCGAATACCCAACCATGGAAATACTGAAACAGACAGGTCGCCATCCAGCGTTAAATCTCGGCCTGTTTGCTCCTTAACTAATTCAGTAATTTGCTGGCGATAGTCATTAGGGTCAATGATTTGCGGCAGAATCAATGCCGCCAACACTAGCAACACAGCCAGTGTAACGACAGCACCCAGCATCCATTTAAAGATTTTCAACATAATTAGAAATAGTTCCAAATAAATTATTGATCATTATTAACACACAATACACGGCTCTTTATGAACAATAGATTAATAAACCTGTCTACCAAACACTTATCTACCAATGGTTACGTAATTCGCGTAATTTTAAAAAGACCGTTTCTTCGTCTGGCGCATCGCCTATTTCTGGAAATTGCTTTTGTAAAAGCGCAATAATTTCTTCACTGCTTAAACGAAAGAACGAGTTAACCGCACGTTCCATCGCAATATTAGACACATAGTGCGGCTCACTCGGCCATTGCAACATCGCAGTCAACAAGCTTTGCGCAGCCAGATTATTGGGTTCTCGATCCAAGGTAAAATTAAGATTGTTTACGATGTAATCGTGACCTGGATAAATCTGCGTCTCATCAGGCAACACAAACAGCTGTTCAACAAACGTTTTATACATCACTTCGGGGCTACCACCATTGTGACAATTACCCACGCCCGCATTAAACAAAGTATCGCCACAAAACAAGGCAGGCGGTTGATCAGCTGAGCCTTGAAAATACAAACAAGTATGACAGTAGGTATGCCCTGGTGTATCCAAAGACACAAGTTGCACACTGGTGCCCACATTCACCACATCACCCGCTTTTAGCCCCACATCCACATTGGCAATTTTATTCATTGCCTGATGATGCGCGTATAAGATTGCGCCTGTCGCCGCAATCACGGGCTCATTACCATCGGTATGGTCATTGTGTTCGTGCGTATTAATCACGCCGCGAATTGTCCAGCCTAAGTCTTGTGCGCGTTGTAATGCAACTGCATGATCCAGTGGGTCAATTGCAACGGCTTCCAATGTCTTTGGGCAGGCAATTAAATACATATAGTTGCGTAGATTATTATTGACTGCAATTTGTTCTACCAGCATAAGGACCTCTCTATTTATCTGGTTCATTAGTGTACACTTGCGCGCGCAAGCCAAATTACTAACAAATTGATTTATCTAACGTGTCTCTAATTAGCCTAAATAATGTCAGCATCAGCTTTGGCGCAGATGCCATTCTAGACCAAGCCAATTTAATAATCGAACCCGGTGAACGATTAGGCTTGATTGGGCGCAATGGCGCGGGTAAATCCACCTTGCTAAAATTAATTGATAGCAACATTCTGCCCGACGAAGGCGAACTGGTTCGTAACCAAGGTTTAGTCACTGGCCGCCTTATTCAAGAAGTGCCCAATGATTTAGACTACGACATTCAAAGTGTGATTGCCTTGGGCGACGATGCGCGCGGCCAATATCTAGCAAACTATTACTTAAATGGTGAAAACGATTTAGATGCACAACAACAATTAAATGAAAACGACGGCTGGACGCTGGATCGCGACGTTAAAACGCTTTGCTCAAAGTTTGATCTAGAACCGAGCATGGCATTCGCCCAATTATCAGGCGGCATGAAGCGCCGTGTATTAATGGCGCGCGCCTTGGTTAAATCACCTGACATATTATTACTGGACGAGCCAACCAACCATTTAGATATCGACACTATTCTCTGGCTAGAGAATTTATTGCTAGGCCTGAGAACAACATTAGTCATTGTGTCGCACGACCGTAGCTTTATTGACAAACTCTGCACCAAGATCATTGAATTAGATCGCGGTCGAATAACCAGCTACCCCGGCAATTTTCAAGCCTATGTCAAACAAAAAGCCAAGGCACTTGAAGAGGAAGATCGACACAACGCCAAGTTTGATAAAAAGCTCGCGCAAGAAGAAGTTTGGATTCGCCAAGGTATTCAAGCACGACGCACTCGCAATGAAGGTCGCGTACGGGCCCTTAAAAAAATGCGTGATGAACGTCGACAACGTCGAGAGCGTCAAGGCACCGCAAATATCAACCTTAACCAAGGCGGCAAGTCCGGCAAGATTGTGATTGAAGGTGAAAGCTTACACGCCAGCTTTGACGGCAACGTGATTATTCAGGATTTTTCTTGCCGCATTTTACGCGGCGATAAAATCGGCATTATTGGGCCAAATGGCTGTGGCAAATCAACGCTGATTAAAATTCTAACCGGCGAAAACCAACCGCATAAAGGCAAGATAAAAATAGGTACTAATTTAGAGATAGCCTACTTAGACCAACACCGCAGTGCCATTCGAGATGATCTAAGTGTGCAAGACAATGTTTCAGGTAATACTGAAATCACGATCAATGGCCAGAGCAAACACATTATGGGTTACTTGCAAGACTTCTTGTTTAGCCCTTCGCGAGCACGTGCCCCCGCCGCAAAACTATCGGGAGGTGAGCGCAACCGATTAATGCTGGCTAAATTATTCACGCAACCGTTTAACTTTTTAGTGCTCGACGAGCCGACTAATGATCTTGACTACGAAACCTTAGAATTGCTTGAACAATTACTGATGGACTACAGCGGCACCCTATTATTAGTCAGCCATGACCGAACGTTTTTAAACAATGTGGTTACCAGCACGATTGCGTTTGAAGGCAATGGACAAGTGCACGAATACATTGGCGGCTATGATGACTGGCTACGCCAAAAGCGTGAACAGGCAACAGACAGCGTTGACGCAGCTAATCATCAAGCTAAAGAAGGCAAAGAACCAGAAACAACAAACACAGCAAAACCTAAAACCACCAACACAAAAAAGCTGAGTTACAAATTGCAACGTGAGCTCGATCAGCTGCCGCAAAAAATTGATGCACTTGAAACTAAAATTGCCGAGCTAACCGAAACCATGAGCAGCTCTGAGTTCTACCAACAAAACACCGATGTGGTTAGCGCAACGGGTAATGAACTCAAACAACTACAAGAAGAATTAGACGCCTGCTTTGTTCGCTGGGAAGAACTCGAAGCTTAATAAGCACGTAAAGAATCAGAGAGAAATTATGTCAAACAATAAGAAATACCAAATTAAGCTTGAGCAAAAAGACTCAGAATGGGTTGCACAAATAACCCGCCAAGTCACCTCTCGCAAAATTGTGGTAACCAAACAGCAAGACAGCTTTACAACAGAAACTGAAGCGCAAGAATGGGCAGAACGAACACTTGCTGAGTTCATTAAAACTCAACAAAGCAGCAATGCTCGACACGGCAAAAATCGTAAAGCAAACGAAGCTGTAAAAAGCCAACGCTCCAGTCGACGTGCCGAAAAAACATCAGCAGCTAAAGCGGAGAAAGCAAAACTCGCAGAAAGTTTTGATGTTCAAGAGCAAGAAGAATAAGCAATACACAATTTTGACTCGACATGTCTGACCGAATCAAAAAATCATGGAAAGTGCTGAAAAGTATCGAAACTGCACATGGCGATTTTTGTGTGGATTTCTTTGTTCGAGAAGACGGCAGTTTCGGCTACGAAGAATTCCGTCGTGACCCCGAAAATCAAGGCCACTGGACCGGCATTAATTACTACTCACAACTCTCATTTAACTCGCAAGCTGAGGCAACCGCAAGCGCACGAAACAACATTGCTTGGCTAAATAAGTGTTTGACTCAATGAGTATTTGGAAGCTTAAATCACTCAAACTGTCATTCAAAGCGCAAACGAAGAATCTATAAAGATTGCCACGCTACGCTCGCAATGACGGTTATATACGGGTATTAAAATTCAAGATACGACGCAGCTATTCCCTACTCTAAATCAAAAGACTAAGCGTTTATTGAAACCCGGCCAAGCGGCACGACGACAGGCAAACAAGCCCATGCCTTGCATCGGTATTTCGAATGGTTCGGCATCGAAAGACGCATCGCGCTTATCGGTTCCCCAAGTGCCGTAAAAACCTGCATTTCATTTTGAGTCCATGTGCGTGCTATAGCTTGTGTCGATACGCGATTTGCCGAAACTGTGATTTGTATATTAAGGCCACCACTCAGTGCAAGCATTGCCTTTTTTATGGGCATTAAAACGTGGATTGGTGGGTTTGCGTGCCCAAAAGGAAAATGGGACAAAGAAGAAAAGCCTGAATAAAGCTAATTAAACCAACCTATTGCTTAAGTTGATTCTCATTTTATTGAAGATAATTTAAGTGGTCGTTTTCTGAAAACAGGAATTCAACAACGTAGCCATATGCTCAGCACCTAATTCATTCAAACGTTTAATGTTTGTATCTGGAATTCCCTCCACGTTTGCATGTTTTGCAATAGCTTTTTCAACACTTGATTCGCGCAAAATATGCAGCATCGGATACGGCGAACGGTTTGTGTAATTAGCCGCGTCATCCGCTTGAGAATCTGCAAAACAATAATCGGGGTGAAAACTAGCAAGTTGATAATCGCCCTCAAACCCCATATTGCGCATCAGTTGCGTAGCAAAGTCTAAAAACTCAACATATTCATCAAACCCAGTTAAACGCTGCGGGTGTATCAGCAAGGTAGTTTCGATACTTGACTCTTTCTTTAGCAGAGCAAGCTCGATAACAAGGTCTTGTAAAAGCTGTTCGTTACTCGCTGCTTTTGACACGGTATAACGAATTGAGTTGCGCTTGTATTCAGTGTGCGCAAACGGGCACAGGTTTAAGTCAATTACGACCGTGCGCAACCAGGTTCGAGTGACATTGATAACATGTTGCTGACTGTCCAAAACAAAAAATAGTTAGTCTAGATTAATTATCACGATCCAATTTTTTGGCTTGTTTCTTGGCCAACCTGTCTAGACGCTCAATTGCAGTTACCCATTCAGGCGCATATTCAATCGCTGCACGATAGTCCTTTTCTGCATTTGCGAACACACCTAGATTTTCATTAGCCATCCCTCGATTTAAGTGAGCAACGTGTGGTTTTGAAACGCCATACTCAATCGCTCTATTGTAATCATCGATTGCTTCTTTTAAATACCCCGACACAAACCAGAGGTTACCACGATTCAAATATGCTTCACCTGCCTCGGAATCTAATTCTAGAGCGCGTCGATAGTCTTTGGCAGCGTTTGGCAAATCATTGATAGCGGCGGACAAAACACCTCGATTGACATGCGTTGCGACAATTTCTTTTTTCTTAAGCCCGCCAGCGAATAAGGCTTCATTGCAAGCATCAATATCCTTTGTGCTTGCAAAACCCGTTATTACTGCTTGTTGCGAGTTCCGATAACAATTGCTCGCATATGACTTAATGCCGATAACCGTTTTGCTGGCTTCTGCTACAACAAGTGACGTATTAAACAGAAGCACAATGAATAAAAATAATGTGTTTATTTTCATACTGATAACCTGTTATTACTTAATCTCATCCATAACTCGCTTAACCTTGCTCACTGATATTACTCTGCCAACACGCTCTTAAACTATGAAACTTGCCTTAATGATTGCAACGGTGGCACAGTGATAATATCGCGACTTCGCAGTAAGCCTAGCACTGTTATCAAAAGAGTTCCTGTACTTAAACCCAAAAACCATAAATTTGGATGCCAACTCGGGTTTAGGTCAAACACCAAGGTTTGCACAAAATACAATATAATTTCACCGCCTATACTGGCAATAAGCCCAGCTATAGCGCCTAATGCAGCGTACTCGACGGTTAACGCGCCGATTACAATTTTGCGTGAAGAACCCAAGGTTCGTAAAATTGCGTTTTCACGCAAGCGTTCATCATACGACACGCCAATGGCTGCAAATAATACTAACGCACCACAACTCAGCACTAACAATAGAATCATTTCTAAGCCTTGAGTAACCCGTGAGATAACATTGCGAATACGCGCAACCACATCGCCAAGCTCTAGCACTACGACAGTTGGAAACTGTTTTACCATCTTACTAACAAATGGCAGTTGTTTGCGCAACGCGCCTTGCTTGATGTCAGAATCTTTAGAAATATCACTGGCACGTACGCCTGTTATCCAGTTAGGTGCATAGGCATCTAAGGTATTCGGGCTGAATACAATATAGAAATTTGGATTCATGCTTTGCCAGTTGACTCGACGAATACTGCTTAAAAAGGCAGAAAATGTTAAGCCGCCAACACTAAACGTGACTTGATCGCCAACCTCTACGCCAAGCTCATCAGCCACTTCTTGCTCCATTGAAAACTCTGCAACCGTGCTTTCTTTATCTGCACTGCTAGATTCAGCCCACCATTGGCCGCGAATAATTTCATTGTCGATAGGTATTTGAGAAGACTGGGTAAAATTCACCTCACGGCTTAAACCACCTGATTGACGTAATCGTTCTGGTGAAATACGTTGACCGTTAATCTCAACCAAACGTCCGCGCACCATTGGGTACCAGCGGGTCGTATCCAGTGAATCTTCGGCCAATACAGCTTGAACCTGTTCAAGCTCTGAACTAGCGACATTAAACACAAAATGACTTGGTGTATTGTCTGGCAGCTGGGCTTCCCATTCACTGATTAAATTGGTTCGCATACCAGTGACAACCAACAACAACATTAGGGTTGTGGAGAAACCGACTAGCTGAACTAAGGTCTGATTACGACGTCGCCATAAATTTGCTAAACCAAGACGCACATAACTACCCCGCCAGCTACCCAGCCCTTTGACCAACTTCAGTAATTGCAATGCGATTAATGCGCAAATTGCGAACAGAGAAAAAACCGTAAATAAAAACAATAACGACACCACTAAACTACCGCTGTACCAAAGCGTCAACAACAGGAGTGCCGCAATGCCAATGACTAATCGGCGACCTTGACCAACCAAAGAATCTGGCAAATCGCGGCGCAAGACTTTTAATGGCGCAACACGGGGTAAGTGCCATAAGGCAGGCAGTGCGAAACCTAATACACAGATAACACCGGTAATACTGGCAACAATCCATGGTCTCCAACCCGGTAATGGTAATTCGGCATCAAATAAGCCTTTGGCAATCTCCAGTAAAATGGTGTGTGCCAACCACCCAAGAGCAAGTCCAATAGCGGTTGCGGTTAGCGCAATTAGACTTAAGCGGATAAATTGGCTGCGACGAATACGGCTGCTAGGCTGACCCCACGCCTTCATTAATGCAACTTGATCGCTTAAACGTTGCGCATAACGGTGACTCGCCAGCGCCATCGCCAAACCTGCCAACAGCACACCGATTGTGCCGCTGAGCAGTAAAAATGACCGGCCGCGCGTTAAAGCATCGCCCAATTGTTCTTCCGCATTTTGAGGGGTGACTAATGAGTAATGACTGGCTTTTTCGTTATTGTCTTGTTTTGCTTTATACCAACTTTGGTACGCAGCGATGGCCTGTTCAGCACCACTCATTAAAAACTTATAACGCACCCGACTGCCGGGGCGAATCAGGCGTGACTCCGTCAGATCTTTAGCACTCATCAACACTCTGGCACCCGCCGAAGTGAATCCGGTACCGCGATCAGGCTCGTTCACTATCAATTGCGTGACCTTAAGGTTGCTGTAACCCACTTCTATCTCATCACCTAAATTGATGTCGATTAGATTTAATAATCGAGCATCAACCCAGGCCTCGCCTATCGCGGGTCCGGATGTTTGCTTTACAACATTTTGTGCCTTCAAGTCTTGAGTGGTTTCAATAACACCACGCAATGGATATTGCGCATCTACCGCTTTAACGGCGGCTAGATGATTGTTATCACCAGCGAAGACCATTGAACTAAACTCAGCGATATCAGAGGTGTTTAAGCCTAATGTTTTTGCTTGCTCGCGATACTCCTCATTTATTGTCACACCGCCACGCAAGGCTAAATCTGCTGCTAAAAAACTGCTGACTTGCGCATTTAAACCGCGCTCTACGCGATCGGCCAATAGGCTTACCGCTGTGACGACCATGACTGCGAGCACCAGTGCCGAGATGACCAAGCTCAATTGGCCACCACGCCAATCGCGCCACAACAATCGAGCATCTACTTTTATTGCGCGGACTAAGCTCATAGGTGAATCCAGATTATCTGTTTTTGAGGCCTTGGTTTAATTTGCAACACGGCCACCATCGATAACTAAAGTTCGATCACAACGATCAGCAAGGCGCTGCTCGTGCGTCACGAGTATTAACGTCGTGTTGCTTTGTTGGTTTAAATCAAACAATAAATCACTAATTGTTTTACCGGTTGCTTGATCTAAATTGCCGGTCGGTTCATCGGCAAAGAGTATCTTAGGCTCGCAGGCAAATGCGCGGGCTATGGCAACACGCTGTTGCTCCCCACCAGAGAGCTGTTTTGGGTAGTGAGTGAGCCGTTCGGCCAAGCCAACTTTGTTTAAATACTCGATGGCGCGCGGGCGGGTATCATTTTTACCCGCTAACTCCATGGGTAACGACACATTCTCTAGGGCGGTTAAACTATCAAGCAATTGAAATGTTTGAAAAACAAAACCGACTAAATCAGCCCGCACAGCGGCGCGACCCTCTTCATCTAACGAGGTGATTTCATTATCGCCCATCCAAATATCGCCCGCCGTTGGTGTATCCAACCCCGCAAGCAAACCAAGCAGTGTGGACTTGCCCGCACCAGACGGCCCAACAATCGCCAGACTCTCACCACGTTGAACACTTAAGGAAACATTATCTAAAATTGTTAGCTCGGAGTCAGAAGTACTGACATGCTTAGAAACACCGTGCGCGCGCAACACGCTTTGTTGATTCTGATGGCTTGCGTGAATTTTATCAGTGGTATGACTTTGGTCTAAATCTAACATAGGGTTTATTTATAGCGAGTTACTTAAATGACAAAACGTTTAAAAAAACGTCAATATTGATGAATTGTATCAATACGACCTTATGATATTGTGCACAGAAATCAAAAGATCATCTTACAAAATGTTTATTTTTTATTCACCGAACTTATTTTGCTAAAACAATTTGCACAACTCGTTTCTACAACTGATTCCTACAACAAAAAAGTAATCATGACTAAATCTTTCGGAGCTGCAGTTCTCTTAACTGCAATGTTGGTCGTTCAACTGCTTTTTGCGCCCTATCAAGCGGCTCAAGCAAAACAAATTATGATTTTTGGTGATAGCTTGAGCGCTGCCTATGGCTTAGACATAGAACAAGGCTGGGCGCACTTACTTTCTGAACACTTAAAACAACAATATGGTGATGAACACACCATTATCAATGCCAGCATTTCTGGTGAAACTACCTCAGGTGGTTTGGCTCGCTTACCGCTGACCTTAAGCACCGTAAAACCTGAATTGGTCATTTTGGAGCTGGGCGCAAATGATGGCTTACGAGGTCACCCAATTGCCAGCATTAGAGAAAATCTAGAGAAAATGATCTCACTGATTCAAGACAGTGGCGCCCAAATAGCCTTGGCGGGAATCTCTCTGCCAGCCAACTATAACCCACGTTATATTGATAAGTTCAGCGCGGTGTTCCCAGACCTTGCTAAGCAAAATAACTTACCATACATCAATTTTTACCGTGAAGAGTTTTTAGGTAACCCTGAGTACATTCAAGAAGATGGTCTGCACCCAACGGCTATTACACAGCCGATTATCCGTGACATTATGATCGATTTTTTTTCGCAGCATAGTTTGTTAAAGTAATTGCTCTTACGAAACTATTTTTACCCAACTCATTGCAAACAAGGCTTTTAATTATGGCCATGCAATTTTACGGGCTCGGCCCTTCTCGCTCATTTCGATGTGTATAGGCACTAGAAGAAGCGGAATTAGATTGACGCGGCGACGCAAACAACGCTTATTCCGACAGATGCAAGAGAGGCCGCACAACGTGCGTTGAGCCAATTCAGCTAACTTACCAATACACTAAAATTACTGACTAGAATTTTGTGATTCAAGCTGTACCAAGGCTTTGCGCACAGCACTTTTATAAGGATTGGCTTGGATGCGATTACGCCTTATGTATTCCAAGCCTTTCTCTAACTCCATGCCGCGATAATGGCATAGATAGGCCAGCACCGTTGCAGGCGCACGACACACACCGGCGTTACAGTGCACATAGAGCCTGTGCCCAATGCCAAGTAATTTATTCAATGCGGTCACTGGCGTAGCCAACTTATTGCCTAAATCGGTTTCATCAAAATCAATAATTGGATAGCGCTCTACATGAATATCATTATATTGATAAGCGCTTTGTAGTTTTGGCCAATCGATTCTATGCGTACGAAAATCGTCGTCACTTTGCAATGACAACACAGCTGTGATTTTCATTTGTTTAAGGCGCGCGATATCGACACTGGTTTGTGGCGCGCTGCCAACAAAGATATCGGCTTCTATTCGATCGAAATTAATCATGGCAAAACACTAGCACATTATTAGGCTTGCGCTTAACTCACTTTAACGATAATTAAAGAAAACTAGACGTGATACTGAGCGCTCTGCATTTGCACTGCTTCGACCAAGGCTTGCATATTTTCAGGTTTGGCGAAGGGCTGAATACCATGCCCTAAGTTAAAGATATGACCGCGATCACTCTGATTATGCTGGCCATAAGAGTCTAAAACTTGGGTCGCCTGTGCTTGAACTTGCTCAACACCGGTATTCATAACGGTTGGATCCATATTGCCTTGCAAGACGACTTTATCACCGACCCGTGAGCGAGCTTGGGCAATGTCGACCGTCCAGTCTAAACCAAGGCCATCACAGCCGGTGGCCGCCATCATTTCTAACCACTGGCCGCCACCCTTGGTAAACAACACAATTGGCGTGTCTTTTGTAAGCTCATCGCTTTTGATGGCCGTAACAATCTGTTGCATATAAGCTAACGAGAACGCTTGATAGTTTTGCGTAGACAACATACCACCCCAAGTATCAAATACCATCAGTGATTGCGCACCCGCAGCGACTTGCGCTTTTAGATAGCTAATCACCGAATCAGTGACGATTTGTAATAGCTTATGCGCGGCTTCAGGCGATTCAAACATCAAGCCTTTTATGCGTCGAAAATCTTTGCTGCCACTGCCTTCCACCATGTAGCTCGACAGTGTCCATGGGCTGCCGGTAAAGCCAATTAGCGGAACACGGCCATTTAGCGCGCTTTTTATTACACGTACCGCATCCATTACATAGCCAAGGTCTTGTTCTGCATCTGGAATACCAAGCTTATCGATATCGGCAGTGCTGCGAATCGGTTTATTAAAGACTGGGCCAATACCCTCTTCCAACACTAGTTCCAAACCCATTGCATCGGGAATCGTTAAAATGTCGGAGAATAGAATTGCTGCATCCAAGCCAAAGCGATCAATCGGTTGCAAGGTAACTTCACAAGCGAGCTCTGGTGTTTTACACAGTGTTAAAAAGTCACCTGCTTGGGCACGAACAGCACGGTACTCTGGAAGATAGCGACCTGCCTGGCGCATTACCCAAATAGGCGTGCGTTCTACTTTTTCGCCTTTTAAGGCGCGCAAATATAAATCGTTTTGAGATGTGTTCATGATTTCCTGCTACAGATAGCACAGATTAGATGACGTTTTTAGAACTACTAATTTAACGCGCTACACTAATGAGTTTTAAGGTAGTTTAAAATACCTTGGGCTGCTTCACGACCTTCAAACACGGCGGTTACAACAAGGTCTGAACCACGCACCATATCACCGCCCGCAAATACTTTGGGGTTTGTGGTTTGAAACTGTACGGCCAGATCGCTAGAGGTTTGTACACCACCCCAATCGTTTATTTGAATATTAAAATCATCAAACCAAGCTGCTGGGCTTGGGCGAAAACCAAACGCAATAACGACATCGTCTGCTTCAATGATTTCTTCTGAACCAGGAATAACTTCAGGTCGGCTACGGCCACGCTCATCTGGCTCACCAAGACGAGTTGTGGCAAGCTTAACGCCAATCACTTTGCCACCATTGCCGATGATTTCAATTGGTTGTCGATTCCATAAGAACTCAACGCCTTCTTCTTTTGCGTTAGCAACCTCGCGCATGGAGCCAGGCATATTGGCTTCATCACGTCGGTAGGCACAAATAACATTTTCAGCGCCTTGGCGTACCGATGTACGTACACAATCCATCGCTGTATCACCACCACCGAGTACAACGACTTTTTTGTCTGCCATGTTGACATAATCTAATGCGTTTTTTTCAAACCCCATTAATCGATTAATGTTTGATACTAAAAACGGCAAGGCTTCATGAACACCTTCAAGCTCTTCGCCCGCAAAACCACCTTTCATATAGGTGTAAGTTCCCATACCTAGAAATACCGCATCGTAATCATCGAGTAGCGTTTGAAACTCGATGTCTTTACCAATCTCTGTATCTAAGACAAACTCAACGCCCATCTCTTCCATGATCGTTCGGCGTGTTTGTACAACTTCTTTTTCAAGTTTAAACGGCGGAATGCCAAAGGTTAATAAGCCACCAATTTCTGGGTACTTATCAAATACAACTGGCTTAACGCCGTTGCGGATTAGGATATCAGCACAGCCTAAACCTGCAGGACCGGCACCGACGATTGCGACTTTTTTATCCGTTTTTACAACCTGAGACATGTCTGGACGCCAGCCTTGCTTCAACGCTTCGTCTGTAATGTATTTTTCAACTGAACCAATTGTTACAGCACCAAAACCATCATTTAACGTACAAGCACCTTCACATAAACGGTCTTGCGGGCAAATACGGCCACAGACTTCAGGCAAAGAATTGGTTTGGTGAGATAACTCTGCTGCTTCAAATAAATTGCCTTCAGCAACTAGTTTAAGCCAGTTTGGAATAAAGTTATGAACAGGACATTTCCATTCACAATAAGGGTTACCACACCCCAAGCATCGCTCGGATTGCGCAGCAGCTTGCTCTACTTCATATTCGCCGTAGATCTCCTTAAACTCCTTGGTACGCTCTTGCGCAGGAACTTTTTCAGGGTCTTGGCGGGGCAAGTCTAAAAATTGAAAATCGTTGCTCATAACTTTCTCAGTCTATAATTTTTCGTGTATTAGGCGGCAGCGGACAGCGAATCGATTAATGTTTCGAGATCACTGGCCTTTGGCTTGATCATCCAAAATTTTGGCAAATAATCGGAGAAGTCTTCCAAGATTTCTTTGCCGCGAGCGCTATTAGTCGCTGCAACATGCTTCTCGATCATGGCTTGCAAATACAAGGCATACGACTCCATTGCTTCGGGCATTAAACGGTAAGTATCGATCAACTCATGGTTATAGCAATCAATAAACGAACGGTCTTCATCCAACACGAATGCGACACCACCCGTCATACCAGCGCCAAAGTTAACGCCAGTTTCCCCGAGCACGCAAACCGAGCCTCCAGTCATATATTCACAACCGTGATCACCTAAACCTTCAACAACTGCGTAGGCGCCTGAGTTACGTACGGCAAAACGTTCACCTGCGCGGCCAGCCGCAAATAGCTCACCACCCGTTGCACCATATAGACAAGTATTACCAATAATTGTTGACTCGTTTGCAATATAATCCACGGCGTCAGGCGGGCAGATAGCAATGCTGCCACCTGACATACCTTTAGCAACATAATCATTGGCATCGCCATAGAGATTCATGTTTAAACCATTCGCATTCCATACACCGAAACTCTGACCCGCGGTACCAGTCAGTTTCAATGTGATCGGCGCATCACCTAGGCCGCTATTACCATAGCGTTTGGCAATTTCACCGGAAATACGCGCACCGATTGAACGGTGAATATTCTTAACTGTGTAAGAAAACTCACCACCCGTTTTGCTATCAATGGCAGGTAACATATCAGCCACCATTTGCTCAGCTAACTCGCCTTTATCATAAGGTTCATTAAATGGCTCTATACAAAACTGCGGTTTATCTTTAGGCACATTGCCATCTGACAGGATTTCAGATAAATCCAAACCGTGTTGCTTGTCAGTTTGACCTTCGAGTTCTACCAGTAAATCGGTGCGACCGATCAACTGTGTTAATTCCGTTACACCGAGCTTGGCCATCCACTCACGGGTTTCCATTGCAATAAACTTGAAATAGTTTATTGCACGCTCAGCGGTGCCAATATAGTGCTTTTGACGTAGAACATTGTGCTGGGTTGCAACACCTGTTGCGCAGTTATTCAAATGGCAGATGCGTAAATACTTGCAGCCTAGGGCAACCATTGGCCCAGTTCCGAAACCAAAGCTCTCAGCACCTAAAATAGCGGCTTTAACAACATCCAAGCCGGTCTTAAGGCCACCATCTGTTTGCAGACGCACTTTGTCGCGCAAATCATTGGCTCGCAAAGTTTGATGCGCTTCAGTTAAGCCAAGCTCCCAAGGAGACCCAGCATAGCGCACGGAAGTCAGCGGGCTAGCGCCCGTACCACCGTCGTAACCTGAAATTGTGATTAGATCCGCATACGCTTTTGCCACACCTGCAGCGATAGTACCAACGCCTGCTTCAGCAACTAACTTAACTGAAACTAAAGCACTTGGATTAACCTGCTTCAAATCAAAAATCAATTGCGCTAAATCTTCAATCGAATAAATATCGTGATGTGGTGGTGGTGAAATCAGTGCCACGCCGGGGCGAGAATGCCTAAGCGTTGCAATGATTTTATTTACCTTATGGCCAGGTAACTGACCACCTTCACCTGGCTTAGCGCCTTGGGCTACTTTAATTTGCAGAACTTCTGCGTTCACTAAGTAGTGTGGAGTTACGCCAAAACGACCTGATGCAACTTGCTTGATCTTTGACATTTTAAGCGTGCCATAGCGTGCAGCATCTTCACCACCTTCGCCTGAATTTGAACGCCCACCTAAAGTGTTCATTGCTTCTGCCAGAGACTCATGTGCTTCTGGCGAAAGTGCGCCGAGAGACATACCAGCACTGTCAAAACGAAGCACAATGTCTTCCCATGGTTGCACGTCGTCTAGTGCAACTGGTTCAATATCATCGCGCAGAGCCAACAGGTCTCGTAACACCATTGGGTTGCGATTGTTCACCGTATCAGCGTAGTCACGATAAAGTTCATAGTCACCGCTTTCTACCGCCGCGTGCATTGTGCGCACAACATCTGGGTTATAAGCATGATATTCACCACCATGAATAAACTTAAGCAGACCACCTTGATCTAAGGTAGTTTGTGGGTCCCAAGCATACTCACGAAGAATTCGTTGATCATTTTCAAGCTCTGCAAAGTTAGCGCCTTGAATACGACTCACCGTGCCAGTTAGGCATAGGTCAATAACGTCACTTGCCAGACCGACCGCTTCAAACAACTGAGCGCCGCGGTAACTGTGAATCGTTGAAATACCCATCTTCGAAATAATTTTATAAAGCCCTTTGTTCACCCCTTTACGGTATGAGCGTAACAAAATATTAATATCGCCACTAACCTGACCTGTGCGCAACATATCACTAATAGTTTCATAAGTAAGATACGGGTGAATAGCGGTAGCACCGTAACCAATAAGAACGGCAAACTGATGCGAATCACGAGCGGTTGCAGTATTAACCACAATATTTGCATTACAACGTAAACCTAACTTGGTTAAGTGATGATGCACAGCACCAGTTGCCAACAAAGCTTGTACGGGTAAACGGTCTTTGGCAAGTTTTTGATCAGATAAAACAATAATTGTTTTACCATCGCGTACAGCCGTCTCGGCTTCTAGGCAAACCTCATGAATGCGAGTTTGTAAATCAGAGTCTAATGAATAAGTGATATCGATTATTTCATTAGCGAAATCAGTGTCTTGACTATTAATTAAACGCTGATACTTGCCAGTGGAAAGCACGGGAGAATCTACCACCACCGCTTTCGCCATGCTCTCAGTCGGCTCAAATAAATTACTCTCGACACCAAAGTAGGTTTCCAATGACATAACGATTTGCTCACGCAAAGGGTCAATTGGCGGATTAGTAACCTGAGCAAACTGTTGGCGAAAATAATCACTCAACATGCGATGGCGCATAGACAGAACCGCCATTGGCGTATCGTCACCCATTGAGCCAGTCGCTTCTTGTGCAGATTCAGCTAATACACGAATCACATCGTTGCGCTCTTCATTGCTGATTTGAAACATCTTTTGATAGATTTTCAATGACGCTGCGTTTAATGCGACTGAATCTTCATTAACATTCAGATCCGACTTTAATCGTACAACATTATCTTTTAGCCACTGCTTATATGGGTGCTGACTTTTTATCTTTTGGTGAACATCATCAGGCGAAATCAATGTGCCCGTTTTAGTATCCACAGCCATCATTTGACCAGGTTTTAAACGCCCTTTCTCAACCACGTCTTGCTGATCATAGTCGTAAACACCCACCTCTGATGCAAGAGTAATCACTCGATCTTTAGTGATGACATAACGCGCTGGACGCAAGCCATTACGATCAAGTGCACAGGAAGCGTAACGACCATCGGTCAATACAATGCCGGCTGGGCCATCCCAAGGCTCTGCGTGAATTGCTTGAAAACGGTAGAAGGCTTTTAAATCTGGATCGATGTGCTCGGCATTTTGCCAAGCCGGAGGCACTAGAGTTTGAGTGGCTTTAAAAATATCCATTCCACCCATTAAGAACACTTCAAGCATATTATCTAGGCTCATTGAGTCCGAGCCAGAAGTATTCACAAATGGGTGTGCATCACTCAAGTTTGGTAATAAGCTTGATGATAATTTACTGCCGCGCGCAATTGCCCAGTTACGGTTGCCTTGCACGGTATTAATTTCGCCATTATGCGCGAGATAGCGAAATGGTTGCGCTAAACGCCATTGCGGTAATGTGTTTGTTGAAAACCGCTGATGGAATAAACAAAGTGACGAGGCAATATCTGACTCATTCAAGTCTTTGTAGAACAACGGTAAATACTCAGGCATAACCAAGCCTTTGTATAGAATAATTTTACTCGACAAACTTGGAATATAAAACGCTTCGTCATTTTCCATAATGACTTTTTCAGCACGACGCCGAGCTAAAAATAATTTACGTTCAAACTCATCTTGCGTAATGCCTTCTTGAGCATTAATAAATACTTGTTCAATCTGCGGTACCGATTGCTTTGCCTGTTCTCCAAGCGCAGAATCATCCACTGGTAAAACACGCCAACCTGCAAGAATTAGGCCTTCATTTTCAATTTGTTTATTTAGCTCGGCTCGAGC
>CAZOBR010000022.1:0-22098 GCA_964578035.1 uncultured Gammaproteobacteria bacterium | reverse complement strand
CCAATTTCATTTAATAACTCAACCTGCGCACCCGCCAAGTCCCCATTAGCGGTTAACACGTCAACACCACACTCAGTTTTAACAATCGCATCTTTTACTGAGCTATCGAGTAATAGTACGTCATAGATCGTGCTTTCAATTTCATTTAAATCAACACCGCAGCCAACGCTGGCATTACCTTGTGGGTCCATGTCGATTAACATGATGCGCTTTCCGCGTTTAACTAACGAGGCCGCTAAATTAATGCTGGTTGTGGTTTTGCCAACACCACCTTTTTGATTCGTTACTGAAATTACGCGTGCCATGATTTTTTCACCCAATCGTTAGCTTGTTTTTTTAGGGGCAGAAATCACCACCAAATTTCGCTGCGCATCTAAGTTTGGCACTTTAAGTGCATAGGTATCAAACTTTAAGTTTGATTTCTTTAATGCTTTTAACTCTTCGCTTGGCATTACGCCTTTCATTGCCAACCAACGACCATTTGGTGCAATTGCGTTGCTTGATCCTTCAACCAAGTTTTCAATACTCGAAAACGCGCGCGCAGTGACAACTGCAAATTTTTCTTTTGGGTCAAAGTTTTCAATGCGATCATTGATAACCGTAAAGTTTTTAAGCCTAAGTTTATTAGCCGCAAACATTTGAAACTGTGCTTTTTTATTGCGCGCCTCTACTGAGGTTACTTCCAAAGCCGGGGACAGTATCGCCAAAATCATACCGGGCAAGCCTGCACCACTACCAACATCTAATAAGGTAGCACCTTTAATGTAAGGCCGAATACTGGCGCTATCAAAAATATGAATTGGCAGCATTTCATCTAAATCATCGACTGCCGTTAGGTTGTGGGTCTTGTTCCACTCTTGTAATAACAATAAGTAGTCAGCCAGTTTGCCAATGGCTTCATCGCCATAACTAACGTCTAAAGCGTCTAGCCCATAGGCAATCTGATCTTCAAGAGCGTCTGTATCTTTTCTGTCGTTCATTTTCTGGTTGAAAGATCAACTTGTGTAATTAACCACACGATCATAAATGCTCATGTGTTTATTGGCCGTTGATTATAGTGGAATGTGCCTGCTTCGCCCAACTCAAATAGGCAAAGTCTAAAAGATTGGCGTTTAGGCCGCTTTTCCTTGTTTTTTTAAATAAACTAACAATAAAGAAATGGCTGCTGGGGTCACGCCTGATATACGAGACGCCTGACCAATCGTTGCGGGTTTATGGTCGTTGAGCTTCTGAGCAACCTCGTTAGACAAACCTTTGACCAGCCCATAGTCCATTGCTAAATCAAGCTCGGTTGTTTCATGGCGTTTTTGTTTTTCGATTTCCGCTTGTTGGCGCTCTATGTAGCCATGATATTTCGCTTGAATCTCTAGTTGTTCAGCAACGCTTGGGTCGGCAACCGGTTCACCAGCGCCTGGTAAACTTAAAAGTGTTGCATAGCTTACTTCTGGTCGGCGTAATAACTCCATTAAGTTTGCTTCTTTGCTTAAAGTGTTACCAACAACGTGTTGAGCAAGCTCATCTGGCACCGTGCCTGGTCGCAACCACGTGCCGTTCAAGCGTTGTTTTTCAGCCTCAATTGAATCACGTTTTTTACAAAATGCCGTCCAGCGTTCGTCATTGACCAAACCAAGCTCTCTGGCTTGTTCAGTAAGGCGTAAGTCTGCATTGTCTTCGCGTAACAACAATCGGTACTCTGCGCGTGAGGTAAACATCCGATAAGGTTCTTTGGTACCCATCGTAATAAGGTCATCGACCAATACACCAATATAAGCTTGATCACGTGTAGGGTACCAACCTTCTTGGTCACGTACTTGGCGCGCGGCGTTTAGCCCCGCTAATAAACCTTGGCCACCGGCTTCTTCATAGCCCGTTGTGCCATTAATTTGACCAGCAAAAAATAAGCCTGCAATGTATTTAGTCTCTAATGTCGGCTTTAAACCTCTTGGGTCGAAAAAGTCATACTCAATTGCGTAACCAGGTCGCACAATTTGGGCGTTTTCAAAACCAACAATCGTGCGAATAAAGTTATGCTGCACATCGTATGGTAATGAAGTTGAAATACCATTCGGATAAACCTCATGCGTTTTTAAACCTTCTGGCTCGACAAAAATTTGGTGCGAATCTTTATCCGCAAAACGCATAATTTTGTCTTCAATTGATGGGCAATATCGCGGGCCCACGCCTTCGATAACGCCCGCATAGAGTGGCGAACGATCTAAACCATCACGAATAATGTCGTGTGTTTTTGCACTTGTATGCGTGATGTAGCAGTTCACTTGTTCTGGGTGCTGTGACACATCACCTAAAAAGGAAAATACTGGCAGTGGGGTATCACCAGGTTGCGCTTGCATCACACTAAAATCAATTGTTCGAGCGTCTAGGCGTGCGGGGGTTCCGGTTTTTAAGCGTTCCACGTGAAACGGCATTTCTCGCAACCGTTTAGCCAAGGCGTTCGAGGGCGGATCCCCAGCTCGACCCCCTTGATAGTTTTGCATGCCGATATGGATAATGCCGCCCAAGAATGTGCCCGTGGTTAACACGACTGTTTTGGCTTTGAACTTTAAGCCCATTTGAGTAACTACGCCGGTTACTCGATCGTTTTCGATAATCAGGTCATCCGCAGATTGTTGAAACAATGACAGGTTTTCTTGGTTTTCCACGGTTTCTCTTATCGCCGCCTTATATAAGACACGATCCGCTTGCGCGCGTGTTGCGCGAACAGCTGGGCCTTTGCGGGCATTTAACGTTCTAAATTGTATGCCACCTTTATCGGCAGCTTCAGCCATTGCGCCACCCATGGCATCAATCTCTTTAACAATATGACCTTTGCCAATTCCACCAATTGCTGGATTGCACGACATCTGACCAATGGTTTCAATATTGTGTGTCAACAATAGAGTGTGCGCACCTGTACGAGCCGCCGCCAGTGCTGCCTCGGTACCTGCGTGACCGCCGCCAATTACAATAACGTCGTAAGATTCTGTGTGAAACATTCTGTATTAGTCAAATAACTTGCTCAAAAACGCTTTGTGATAAAGCTTCTGCGCGCGAGTGTACCGTTTTTAGCCGTCAGTTTCCAAATCCTGATAGCAATCTGTTTGAAAACGTGGGCTGCATATCGCAAAAAAAATAAGATCAGATGCGGTTTCATTGCGAATTTTTTGCGCTTGATCTGGCTCAATAATTACCACATCACCTTCTGATACTTGCCAAGAGTTTTCACCCACGGTTACTTCAGCCTGACCCGTTAGTATCACATAACGCTCTGTGGTGTTCGATAGTGAGTGTAATCGCGTTTCACTATTCGCTTCAACTCGAACCCGAGCGATCGATAGGTCTTGATGATCCGGCGTGTTTAGCCACTCTTCAATAAAACACCCTTCTTTAAAATAATACTCTTGGTTTTTCAACATAACAGTGTTTGGACATGCTAATTGTAACTATCGCAATTTAATACCGATATATACTACTTGGTAAACAGCTCTAATGATTTTGGTTTGGTATTACAGCGGTAGAATAATACGCTATTGGTTTGCCAGTCGTCGGTTCTGACATCGGGTTTTTGTAAGAAGCAAATATCGCCGCCCGCATTGCTCGCACGCGTGTATTGGTCACCATAAATGGATTTATAGTTTTCTCGGCGGTTTTGATTTCTTAACGGGCGCCGGCTATTAAAGCTTCGTTTAAAACGTTCAAATTGGCGGGCGTGACGATCCACATTTTGTTGCTCATATTGCTTGGTAAATTCGTGAATCAATGTAGCACTAAACAATGATTTTGGTTTATTTTTAGCTGTTGGCTTTTTACTGCTTATCGGTTCTGAACTAATATTCTCGCTAACTGATTTTGGGTTTTCTTGAGTGTCTTTTTTGCCTGTGACACTGGCATCTTCATTTAATACTTGATTAATTTCTGGCGTATCTTTTTCTAACTCAGACGGTTGAATATCGGCGCTTGAGAACTCTTGCTCAAGCCGTTGCTCGAGCAATTGTTGGCGGTTATTTTGATTTAGAAAAACCGTAATACGCGACTCGCCGACAATGGTTGGAATACTAAAAGGGGGTAGGTTGGGCAGCAACAAAAAAAACACAACATGCGCAAGCAAGGCAAATACTAATGCCGCTTGGCGTCGCGACTTTTGTGATAGCTGTGATAATGGTATATGAATACCATTGTTCGGCGCATGGGCTATATATTCCATTTAGATTCCCGTTTGCAACCAATTACTTTGCGTTTATTTGCCAATACAAAATCCGCTAAAAATTTCCCCCAAAAGGTCATCTGCTGTAAAGTCGCCAGTAATTTCATTCAAACTGTCTTGTGCTTGTCGTAACTCATCGGCCAGTAACTCACCAGCATTGTATGTTTGTAATTGCTCTAAACCCCGAACCACGGCATCACGCGCTTTTTCTAATGCGCTAATGTGCCGTCTTCGGGCAGTAAACAGTGTTTCATCAGTATTAGCATAACCTGCAACACGTTTTAAATGCTGTTTAAGCTCTTCTAAGCCATCGCCACGCGTGGCTGAGATTAATAATACTTCGTTATCAGGGACACCATTAAGAGCATTATTGTTTAAATCAATTTTGTTAATAACGACCGTGGTTTTCTCTAGGTCTACACCTAAATCATCATTTATTAAGTCGTCTGCACTCTTTAGTAATAAAACATGATCAGCATCATCAAGCGCTTGACGCGCACGCTCTATGCCAATCCGTTCAACCGTATCATCACTGTCGCGTAAGCCAGCCGTATCAATAATATGCAGTGGCAAGCCATCCAGATCGATCGTGATATTAACCGTGTCTCGCGTTGTACCGGCAATATCGGTCACAATCGCAGCATCGTGACCAGCCAAAGCATTTAATAAACTGGATTTACCAACATTTGGTTTACCCGCCAACACTATCTTTAGACCGTTCCTTAGAATAGAACCTTGCCCAGCTTGTTGAATTGTTTTTGCTAAACTGATTTGTAAGCCTTGAATACTGTCTCGCACTTTTGTGTCAGCTAAAAAATCTATTTCTTCATCTGGAAAATCAATCGCCGCTTCGACATACATGCGTAGATACACCAGGTCTTTTAATAAGGCGTTTACTTTGTTTGAAAACTCTCCCTGCAAAGACCGAACCGCGCCTTTGGCTGCCTGAGCGGTGGTGCTGTCAATTAAATCGGCAATGGCTTCGGCTTGGCTTAAGTCTATTTTTCCATTTAAAAAGGCACGTTCCGAAAACTCACCTGCTCGAGCCTGACGTGCACCTAAATGAATCGCTTGTTTAAGCAGTAAGTCTTGGATAACCGGCCCACCATGACCTTGAATTTCGACAACGTCTTCACCAGTAAAGGATTTTGGCCCAGCAAAGTACAAGGCCAAACCGGTATCAAGTGTTTGTTGGTCGTGGTCTTTGAACGCGGCATAAATAGCTTGGCGATCAAGCAACTGTTTATTGCTTAATTGTTCACCAATTGTTTTTGCGCTTTTACCAGAAAGCCGAATAACACCAACGCCTCCTTTTCCTGGGGCAGTGGCAATCGCTACAATGGTGTCGTGCGTATTTTGACTCAGAACAAAACCTATCTGTTAAACGGCGTGCTTTTTATTAATGAACCACTGTTGCGCGCCCGATAAAATATTATTAACGACCCAGTACAACACCAAACCTTGTGGAAAAGAAATAAACAAAAAGGTCAGGGCGATTGGCATAATTGCCATCACTTTCTTTTGGATATCGTCCATTGGCGCAGGGTTTAGTTTCTGCATACCCCACATTGAAAGCCCCATTAAAATTGGTAACACAAAATAGGGGTCGGGCGAAGACAAGTCTTGCCACCAAAGAGCAAACGGCGCTTGGCGAATTTCCACACTTTCAAGCAAGGCCCAATACAAGGCAATAAACACCGGAATTTGCACAAGAATGGGTAAGCAACCGCCAGCTGGATTAATCTTTTCTTTTTTATACAACGCCATCATTTCTGTTTGAAATTTTGGTTTGTCGTCTTTGTAACGTTCTTTGAGTGTTTGAATTCTCGGCTGTAGCTTTTTCATGCCCGCCATCGATTTATAGCTGGCCGCCGATAATGGGTAAAACACCGCTTTGATTAAAATCGTTAATATAATAATTGACCAACCCCAGTTACCAACAAGGCTGTGAATCCAGCTAAGCAGGGTAAACAGTGGGTCAGCAATAAACGTTAATGCGCCATAATCAACCGTTAAAGCAAGGCCTTTAATATTATTGGTGTTCTCTAAACGCTTTAATCGCGACTGCTCTTTAGGGCCAACAAATACGCGGCTTGAAATAACACCACTACCACCAGGGGCAATGGTGGTTAAATCTTTATGTTTGTAGCCAATTCGGTATAAACCGTTATTTGCAGATGTTGTGAACGATAAGTTGGTTGGTTCGGGAATCCATGCACCAACAAAATAATGTTGCAACATCGCAACCCAACCACTTTTTTCTGTTGCAGTAAATTTTGTTTCGGCAATCTCGTCAAAATCTACTTTTTGATATTTATCTGCTTCTGTGTAAACCGCACCACCGGTGTAACTTGGCAACTGACCAAAGCCACCACCTGAACTCTCCGGCTCTGTGCGCGCAAAACGTCCATAAAAAATACCCGACCATGTTTTCGTCGTTGGGTTGTTAATCTGATAATTGACGTCAACCACGTAACTGTCACGACTAAAGGTAAGCGTTTTCGTGTATTGAACGCCGGCATCAGAAACCCAATCGAGCATCACATCCACTTTATCGCCCGAACCTAAATCATAATTTTTTAGCCGCGCGGTGTATTGCGTTTTGTGGTTAGGCGCAGCTTGACCTGCAGCGGCTAAACCATCTTCAACAATGAATATTTCGTTGTTGGTTTGTTTTAACAGTGGGAAGCCTTTGTCTTTTTGCTCAACAGAAACAGGCTCTTTAAGTAACTCCAAACCTTGAATAACACCGCCAGTTGTATTGATTGTTGCAACAACCAAATCAGTGGTCACGGTAATTAGCATGCTGGTATCAACAACAAACTCAGGTTGTACGTCTGGCAATAAAAGCTCTTCACTGCCTTGCGCTTGAGGGGCTTCAACGATATTAGCGGGCAGGCTCGGAATATCCGCCTGGCCAACAGGACTAATGTCTGCCGAATTAATGGTTGTGTTGATTGGTTGCGCGTTTTGCGGCGTTGTGAAATCAACCCACTTAAAATAGATTACTGAGGTGATCGCAACCAAGGCGATTAATAAGACGTTGCGTTGATTTTCCATTGCGTTACTTTGGCACTCAGCCTTTACCAATTTAATAGGTTGTAATTATTTTTGTGTTACTTCTTCACGTGTTTTTTCGCAGGCTCTGGAACCGGATCATAGCCTTCACCACCCCACGGATGACATCGGCACAAACGCTTGCTTGTTAACCACAAGCCTTTTGCTGCGCCATGTTGTTCCAAGGCTTGATGTGCATATTGTGAACAACTGGGTGCAAAACGACACCGTGTTCCAAGCAAAGGACTTAATGTCCAAGAGTAAAGTTTAATCAGCGCTTGAAAGAGTGAGACCAACATTATTCGCTATGCTTGGGCTGCTTGTTATACCAGCGTTGCCACTTTAAGACTTTAGCCCAGAGTTCTTCTAAGCTTTGCTGGCGCTCAACATTGCTTGCTTTTAAACTTGCTGGTTTAGCAGTAATAACCAAACTAGCATTAATTAATTGATGTTGGTGGTGCCGATAAAACTCTCGTATCTGCCGTTTTAACTGGTTGCGATCAACGGCTTTTTTAGATACTTTTTTAGCAACGGTTGCTCCCAATCGAGAGACAGCTAGTGGCGTATCTGACTCTTGGTTAGATCGAACATTGTAGGTAAACAAGGCGCTTGCGCCCCATTGTTTGCTTTGGTAAACCCAATGAAAATCAGCGGGTTTAAGCAAACGCTTATCTTTGCTAAAGGTGCTTTGGGCTATCAAGCTCGTTGATCAAACTCTAGGTCAAGCCTAAACAGCTAACGAATATGCAGTGTGCTCGTTTAGGGCTTAATATATTTAAGTATATTAAGCTGTTAAAACAGCGCGGCCTTTAGCGCGACGTGCATTAATGACAGCACGACCACTTTTGGTGCGCATACGTGCGCGAAAACCATGCGTGCGTTTACGTTTGATTTCACTTGGTTGAAAAGTACGTTTCATTGTTCAAGACCTGTCTTTTGTTTGTTACGTAAGTCAATAAATCCAATACTTTGACGCAGTTAATTAGGCTGCTTTCACTGGATTGATTTTAGGGGATGCAAAGGTACTGATTTTGCCGTTAAGAGTCAACAATATATCGACATTCTTTGAGTATTTAATTATATTGTCTGGCCGCACTTTATGCCGCTGGGATGCAGTATATTTGCAACAAACAATAATTCTAACTAAAACCAACCAACTGAGCTTATTTTGGAAAACAAAACCCTCTGGGACAAGTGCCTGAAAAAATTAGAGGATGAGGTCGATCAACACGATTTCAATATGTGGGTTCGCCCTTTGAGTGCGGTCGATTATGATGATCGGCTGTGTTTACATGCGCCCAACCGATTTATTAAAGATTGGTTAGAAGATAATTTAGTTGCAACCATTACTGGTGTTGTCCAACATTTTGTTGGCAATAATAAAGTCGTTGTCATAGAGCTAGATAACACGGGCTCAACGACGCTTGATCAAAACAGCCAGGGCGAGCTAAAAGAAGAGCAGCTTTCGCAAACCCCTTTTGGCACAAACGTACTGAATAATACGTTTACGTTTGAAAACCATGTCGAAGGTAAATCAAATCAAATTGCCCGAGCGGCCACCAAGCAGGTTAGTGAAAACCCAGGCAGCGCTTACAACCCTTTGTTTATATATGGCGGTGTTGGTCTTGGCAAAACGCATTTAATGCACGCTGCAGGTAACTTAATTCATCAAAACAAAGCCAATGCCAAAGTGGCTTATGTTCACTCAGAACGCTTTGTTTCAGACTTTGTTAAGTCTCTTGGCAATAACAAAATGGATGAATTTAAGCGTTTTTATCGCTCACTTGATGCCTTGTTGATTGACGATATTCAGTTCTTCGCAGGTAAGAATCAGTCACAAGAAGAGTTTTTTCATACCTACAACACATTACTTGAAATTGGCAGCCAAATTATTTTAACCAGTGATAAGTTTCCAAAAGAAATTATTGATATGGATGAGCGGCTAATTTCTCGCTTTGAAAGTGGTTTAACAGTTCGTATTGATCCACCTGAACTTGAAACGCGGGTGGCTATTTTAAAGAACAAAGCGACTAAAAGTGGTTTTGACTTAAATGACGAAGTGGCGTTTTTAGTCGCTAAAAAAATCCGCTCAAATGTTCGTGAGCTTGAAGGTGCCTTACATCGGTTAGTTGCCAGCGCCAAATTTACTCATCGAGAAATAGACTTAGATTTAGCAAAAGACACTCTTCAAGATTTGGTGTTATTTCAAGAACGCAAAGTGTCGATAGAAAACATTCAGAAAACCGTGGCCGACTTCTTTAGTATTCGTGTTTCTGATTTAAAAGGTAAGCGTCGTAATCGGCAAATTGCCAGGCCACGACAAATTGCCATGGCGTTATCGAAAGAACTAACCAATTTAAGCCTGCCTGACATTGGCGAAGCTTTCGGAGGTCGCGATCACACAACCATTATTCATGGCTGTAAAAAAGTGAATGAGTTGTGCAAAACGGACCCAAAGATAAACGAAGACTACAAAACACTGACTAAAATATTGTCAGTTTAAATTTAACAAAACGAGTTTCTAATTAACCCGCTTGTGGATAACTTTGGTATAAATACGGTATAGTCAAAGCACAAATGTTATCCACAATTTGATAACAACTTATTACAGATTAATATAGGTGGTTATCAACAAGTGTTTTCCAACATAAGCCATTGATTTTAAATGGTTTTTATTGTTATTAGACTTATATACAAGGCTAACAATAACAACAAAACTTAAATTAAATACACCATGAATATAAATATAAACAAGGAAACCCTAGAACAACCTTTGTCACAAGTCATAGGGGTCGTGGAAAAAAGACAAACATTACCTATATTAGGAAATGTATTAATTGAGTTAAATCAAGGCCAATTAACATTAGTTGGTTCAGACTTAGAAACAGAAATAACCACGCGTGTTGATAATGTTGAAGGGACTGATGGTAAGACAACCGTATCGGCTAGAAAATTGTTTGATATTTGCCGTTCATTACCTAATGAATCGGTTTTATCACTTATCATTGAAGACGATAATAAAATGGTCGTAAAAGCTGGGAAAAGCCGTTTTACGCTACAAACCTTAAACGCCGTTGATTTTCCAAGATTGGAAGAAGTTACCTGGAAGCATGAGTTCTCACTAAGCCAAGCACAATTAAGTAATCTGTTAACGAAAACTTCTTTTTCAATGGCACAGCAAGATGTGCGTTACTTCTTAAATGGCTTGTTATTAGAAATACATAATGATCAAATTTTGTCGGTTGCCACTGATGGACATCGCTTAGCTAAAACTCAAATTGCAGTTAATTCTTTGAATATAGATTTAGTACAAAGCATATTGCCGCGTAAGGCAGTAATTGAAATTGGCAAGTTCTTAGACGCAGGCAGTGACGACAGCGTCGAGATTAAATTAAATGCAGGCCATATCTCGATTCAATCAGGTAGTTTCCGATTTATCTCAAAACTGATTGATGGACGGTTTCCTGACTATGAAAAAGTAATCCCAGCTAATTTAGATAAACACGTAATTATTAATCGCTCTAAATTAATTGAAATATTGGGGCGTGCTGCGATTTTAAGCAATGAAAAGTTTCGCGGCGTTTCGTTAAGTGTTGATAATAATGTTTTGCGTGTTGCATCACATAACCCTGATCAAGAACACGCGAATGATGAAATGGAAGTTAACTACCAAGAAGAAGCATTAGAGATTGGTTTTAATGTTAACTACCTTCTAGAAGCATTGAAAGTTTGTGATTCTGAAAATATTGATCTTGGTTTGTTAGACCCAAATACAAGCTGCACATTTCATGCGCAAGGGAATAACGACACCTTGTATTTAATTATGCCGATGCGCTTGTAAACTCTTATATATACATAAAATAATTAAATCAGAAGCCGCTGTTAAAAAGCGGCTTTTTTTATATCTCGCGATATTTGTCTGAGTGATGTTTCACGTGGAACATAGTGATATTTGACTGATATTAAAATGATAAAAAAATACATGTTCCACGTGGAACAATCTGCAAAAACTCTTAAAAAGTGAGTACAAGTGTCGTATTAAATTTGGGGTATTTTTGTTATACTGGCACTTGATAATTCCCCTCAGAATAGAAGAATAAACAATGAGTTACGATTCCAGTAGTATTAAGGTTTTAAAGGGCTTAGATGCAGTTAGAAAGCGCCCTGGAATGTACATAGGAGATACTGACGACGGCACAGGATTACACCACATGGTGTTTGAGGTTGTTGATAACTCGATTGATGAAGCCTTAGCAGGGCATTGTACTGGCGTTAACGTGGTTATTAACCAAGATAATTCAATATCGGTTTGGGATGATGGTCGTGGTATTCCGGTTGGCATACTCGAGGAAGAGGGCAAATCTGCCGCAGAAATTATTATGACGGTGCTGCACGCTGGCGGTAAGTTTGACTCGAACTCATATAAAGTTTCAGGTGGTTTACACGGTGTTGGTGTTTCTGTTGTAAATGCATTATCAGATTGGTTGAAACTTGAAATTGATAGGGACGGAAAGAGTTACTTTCAGGAATACCATTTAGGCGAGCCACAAGAGGATTTAAAGCAGGTTGGTACCACTGATCGAACAGGCACAAAGGTTACGTTTAAACCCAGCGCTGATATTTTTGCGATAACAGAATACAGCTACGATATTTTAGCTAAACGCTTGCGTGAATTGTCGTTTCTAAACTCAGGTGTGCGCATAGAACTCTCTGATGATCGCAGCCAGAAAAGTGAAGTGTTCCAGTATGAGGGTGGAATTGCTGCGTTTGTGGAACACCTTAATAAAATGAAAACGCCATTGAATAAAGACATTATTCAAGTTCAGGGCGAAAGAGACGGTGTGATTGTTGAAGTTGCTTTGCAGTGGAATGACTCTTACAAAGAGAATATTTTCTGTTATACCAACAATATCCCGCAGCGCGATGGTGGTACACATCTATCTGGTTTTAGAGGCGCACTAACACGAACGCTAAACCATTATATTGATGAGTCAGGCTTAGCTAAAAAAGAAAAGGTTAATGTTAGTGGCGATGATTCTCGAGAAGGTTTAACCGCTGTTTTATCCGTTAAAGTACCTGACCCTAAGTTTTCTTCGCAAACCAAAGATAAGCTGGTTTCTTCTGAAGTTAAAGGTGTCGTTGAGTCAGTTTTAAATGAAAAGCTGGCAGAATTTTTATTAGAAAACCCAGTTGATGCTAAACGCATAGCTGAAAAGATTGTAGACGCTGCGAGAGCGCGCGATGCTGCGCGCAAAGCACGTGAAATGACCCGACGTAAAGGGGCATTAGATTTAGGTGGTTTACCAGGCAAATTAGCGGACTGTCAAAACAAAGACCCAGCATTATCTGAAATTTACCTAGTGGAGGGTGACTCTGCGGGTGGTTCAGCAAAACAAGCACGAGATCGTTCATTTCAAGCAATCTTGCCTCTTAAAGGTAAGATCTTAAATGTTGAGAAAGCGCGATTTGATAAAATGTTAACCTCTGATGAGATTACTATTTTAATTACTGCCCTCGGCGCAGGTATTGGTGCGGAAGACTTTAATGTCGAAAAACTGCGTTATCATCGTATTATTATCATGACGGATGCTGACGTTGACGGCTCACATATCCGCACATTGTTATTAACTTTCTTTTACCGCCAAATGCCGGAGTTAATTGAAAAAGGCTATATTTATATTGCACAGCCGCCACTGTATAAAATCGGCCAAGGCAAGTCGCAACGTTATGTGAAGGACGATCAAGAATTTGAAGCACACTTATTAGAGCTGGCATTGCAAAAAGCTGAAATTCAAAATCCAGCGAATAACAACATCGTTGCTGGCGATGAGCTTGCAAAACTTTGTCGTGAGTACTTATCAGTTGAAAAAACCATTCAACGATTAAGCCGAGATTATGATCCTATTGTTCTAAAAGCGTTGATTGATCAATCAGTAGATGAGGATGGTTTAACCGAAGATACGATAAACAATATTCAACAAAGTCTAAATAAAGAAGGGTATGAATCACCTAATTATAAATTGACGGTTGTTCGTAACGGTTCAACAACCTTGAAAATTGAAAAGCGTTATCACGGTACTAGCTCTGAAAGTGAGTTTGGATCAAATTTTTGGAGCTCACCAGAATACACTTCGATTAAAGCATTGGCTGATAAGTTACAGAACTTATTTGATGATGCAATGTTAGTTAAACGTGGTGAGCGTGAGTTTGAGTGTAATGAATTTTCTGATGCTCTCGACTTTTTATTAAGCAGTGCTAAAAAAGGTTTGAATGTTCAGCGCTATAAAGGCTTAGGTGAAATGAACCCTGACCAGCTTTGGGAAACCACGATGGATCCAGATGTTAGACGCTTGTTAAAAGTGGTGATTGAGGATGATGTTTCTTCAGATGACACGTTTACCATTTTAATGGGTGATCAAGTTGAGCCAAGACGTGAATTTATTGAAAAAAACGCCTTCACAGTAAACAATTTAGACGTTTAAAAAAATCAATAAAAACAAAAACTTAAGTAGTTTTTATTTGATAAAAAGAGCTTTTAAAACCCGCTCTCGCAAATCTTTTTAAATATGACGCCTAATAGGCCATAAGAGGTAACAAAAACGGCCTATTTTTTTGCCTGATTTTTGGGTAAAAACATCCTTTTTAAAAAATATTAATGAAGCGTTCTTGGTACGGATAAAACAAAACGAGGAATGGGAACTTCAAACTCTTGGTTTGAGCTCAACATAAAATAACGACCTTCCATTGTACCGATTTCCGTTTCTAATACAGCACCACTTGTGTATTGATAACTTTGTCCGGGCTGAATGATTGGTTGCTCACCAATAACGCCCTCGCCATAAACTTCTTCTATTTTTTTGTTCGCATCTTGAATCACCCAATGTCGTGACATTAGTTGACACGTTTTCTCTGACCTATTCGTGATAGTAACCGTGTAAGCAAAAACATAGCGTTTATTTTTGCTATCAGACTGCTGTGGTACAAATTGTGTTTGCGTAGAAATTTCAACGTTTTGAGTCATTTTATTATTTTATTGGACGCATTGGTGCAATTATTAACTTTGTTTTTTCATCAGACGGGTTTTCAGGTATTTCGGCCATCGTCATGTGTCTACCCCAAATATAACCTGTATCAAGACAAAGATGTTGAGGTGTGTCTAATAGTCCTAAAGCAGACCAATGCCCAAAGATTATTCGATAACTCTTCATGCTTTTTTGAGTAGCCTCAAACCACGGCAAACGGTTTTTACGTTGTTTGCCTTTAAAGCCGCTTTCAGTAAAATTCAGATGTCCTTTGGGGCTAACAAAGCGCATACGTGTAAATGCATTAATGGTAAAACGTCGACGTTTCATTTTACTTAAATCGTCAGACCATTTGCTTGGGTTGTTGCTGTAAATACGATTAAGCAACTTGATGCATTTTGTTTCGTCTCGAAAACACTTTTCAACATCCTGAGCCCGAGCCATTGCCTGTTTACGGTCCCACCAAGGGTAGATACCAGCGTGTACTAGAATAAACTTTCTCTCTTTATTAACAACCATCAATGGTTGCTGGCGCAGCCAATCTGCAATATCGCTGGCAGTACTGTCATTTAAGATGCTGGTAAGCGTATCAGTATGACGATGTTCTCGAATACCATACAGCATTGATAATAGATGAATGTCATGATTACCAAGAACGGTAACACATTGATTTTTAAGGCTTTTTAGTAATTTTATTACTTTTAGTGAGTCTGGCCCACGATTAACTAAATCACCTACACAATTAAGTGTATCTTTGGATGGGTCAAAGTTAACCTTATCGAGTAGTCGAGCTAATGGTTCGTAACACCCTTGAATGTCACCAATTGCATAATGTGCCATGGCGCGAGTTAGATCAAACGATAACTAAAAGTCGTCTATTTCTTCGCTTTCATCTTTAGGCGCATTTCCGTCGTATATTGATTGAAGCCTTGCTCGCTCATAAGCAATTTTTACAAAAAGATATGGGTCAGGTTGCGAATCAACAAGCTTGTCTAAATTAAGAATATTTGCTCGTGTATCGAGCAAGTTAACCGAGGTGTACCCAATGCGATTACTACTATCACTGTCACCAATTACATCAACAGGGTTATAGGCTGCCGTATCAATCACGCGACCAAAACCATCACGTAAATTGCTTGGGCCTAAAAATGGTAAAACTAAATAACCACCGGGTTTAACACCCCAAGCAGCCAGTGTTTGTCCAAAATCTTCTCTATCTGCCTCAATACCGTACTGACTTTTGGCGATATCAAATAAGCCAAGTACGCCAAAAGTACTGTTTAACACAAAACGATACGATGAGCTAAGAGCACTATCAATATCACCTTGTAATAAGTTGTTGGCTGCGTTTAATGGTTCATTTAAATTGCTGAAAAATTGCGAAACACTTTTGCGCACACCGTTTGGGAGTATGTACTTGTAACCTCTAGCAATCGGTCGAACTACTGCTTTGTCCGCTGCGGTATTAAATGAGTGCATCGTGCGATTAAACCCTTCGTATGGATCTTTTGAAAGTTGACGATTAGGGTCGTCAGTTGCACTTAGTGTGCTACAAGCACTCAAACAAACAAGCATTAAAATAACGACTATGTGCTTAGCGTAATTGTGCTGTTTCATTGAAAAAGTATTCATAATCGTTACAAATTAGGTTTATTCGTTACAAATTAGGTTTATTCGTTACAAATTAGGTTTATTCGTTAATAAGTTCACGGTTTAGTAGTTTTTGGACTGCATCTTGCGGTGATACACCTTCGTATACAACCTTATAAACTTGTTCGCTAATTGGCATATCAACATTGTGTTGCTTTGCTAATCGTCGAACTTCTTTACAAGTAGTATAACCTTCTACTTCTTGCCCGATTTCACTTAATATTTGCTCAACTGATTTTCCTTCACCAATGCCTAAACCAAAACGACGGTTTCGGGACTGATTATCAGTACAGGTTAGCACCAAATCGCCCATGCCAGCAAGACCAAGAAATGTTTCACGATTAGCGCCGAGTGCTTGGCCAAGCCGTGCGATTTCAGCTAAACCGCGAGTAATAATCGCGCTGCGTGAATTTGCGCCATACCCAAGGCCGTCACTAATACCTGCTGCAATTGCCATCACGTTCTTGATCGCTCCCCCAACCTGTACGCCGATAAAATCATCATTGATGTACACACGCATCATCGGGTCATGAAACAACTCAGCAACATAACGAACGGTGGATTCGTTATTGCCAGCAGCGGTAATCGCCGTTGGTAGGTTTGCAGCAACTTCTTTAGAAAAACTTGGGCCGGAAACAATAGCTTGTGCAAAACCTGCGCCAAGCTCTTGACTAACAACATCATTTAACAGCATAGCGCCACTACTTTGGTTCTGGTCGCTGCTGCCACCTTGAGCGGAACCCATATCAAAACCTTTGGTGGCCCACATTAAAACGGCGTCTGAAGATAAACCATAAAACTTTAAAGTCTGCACAATAGAGCGGAACGCATGGCTAGGTGTACCAATTAAAAAAACATTATGTTCCTTCGTTATTCGCGCTAGGTCAGCGTGTGCATGCAAATTGCTAGGAAACTTAAATCCAGGTAAGTAACGCTCGTTAGATCCTTGTTGCTGCATTTCAAGCACATGCTCATTGGAGCGCGCCCATAGGCTTACATCATGATCGTTTCTGGCCAATGCAAAGGCCAACGCTGTGCCCCAAGAGCCGGCGCCAACAACGGCAACCTTTGTAGGTATCGCTGCTGGCGTAATTCGAGAATTCTGATTTGTGGTTGTAAAGTCAGTCATCTCGCCATTAAATTAGTTGGGCAATGGTGCGTCTTGTTCATCGCTTTTTTGTTGCGCTTGTTGTTGTTTTTGCTGTAGCTTTTGTTGATACAGCGCTTCAAAGTTAATGGGAGATAACAATAATTGCGGGAAGCCAGCCTTGCCCACAAGTTCGCAAATTGACTCGCGTGCGAAAGGCAATAATACATTAGGGCAGGCAATCTGCAATGCTAGTGGCATGTCGTCGTTCGGAAAACCAGAAATATGGAAAACGCCAGCTTGTTGAACCTCAACTAAAAATGCCACTTCATCATCAGCTTTAGATGTAACCGTAACACCAAGAACAACCTCATAGTAATCGTCTTGTTCTAGTGGGCTTGTTTTGATGCTGGCATCAATATCAATTTGTGGTTGGCTGTTCTCTTTTAAGAAAATACCAGGTGCATTCGGAGATTCGACAGAAGCATCTTTTATGTAAATTTTACGAATATCAAAAACTTGTTTGTTATCTTGTTCAGCCATGAGGGTGTCTATTTAGTTAAGAGTTGTAATTATTTGTTTTAATTATCCACGTACTACGGGTAAATTTTCTTTGGTCCAACTTAAAATGCCACCACGTAAAATATTGACATCAGTAAAACCTAAAGATAAAAGTTGTTTTGCTGCTTTATTGCTGCGAGAACCGGTTTCACAAACTACAATAGTCGTCGCATCTTTGTGCTTCATTAACTCATTATTAGTATCATTCAGGTTTGCTAGCGGAATGTTGATTGCATCAGGCAGGTGGCGAACAGAAAAGTCTTTGTTTTCATTCACGTCAATAATCACAGACTGACCATCACGCTGTAGTTGCGGCAGTTCTAATGCGGACACGGTGTTTGCACCTTTCACTGCATTTTGCATAATCGACAATAACAGTAAGTTTAGTACAATCACCCAGGCAACAAACCACCAGATGTTTTGTGAGAAAAATTCAGTAAGCATAATGTTTAAATGCAAGCGTTTCCAACGGCCGACTATTATACCTGAGCCAAGGTCAGTATTACCAAAGTTTAGGCGAACCAACGATAAAAAACTACCCAGATGCGCCATCAGGTTCTAGACTAAAGACCATGCCAAACAAAAACTATTTAATTACAAGCAACAACAAGCACGGAGCGTTTATTAGAGCAGTCTGTGGCGTTTGCTTATGGGTTTTCGCACACACGAGCGCCGCTAATTCGACTGCGGATTATCAAAAGTCGATTAATAAAATGGCTAAAGAAATTAGTGCCATTACCAAAAATTTAAATGCGAATAAAGGCTTAGTCAAAAGTCAGAGAGAAGAACTGTTTGCTACTGAGCGCAGCTTGATACAACAAAGTAAAGAATTAGAAGACATTGAACGACAGCTTAAAAATCAAGAGCTTGAAATAAGTAGTTTAGATAAAAAAATGAAAACAGTCATCAGTGGTCTTGATGGCAGCAAGCAAGCGTTAAAAAGTTTAATGTTGGCAGAATATAAAAACGGTAATGCTAATTATTTAAAGCTGTTACTAAACCAGCAAAACCCGTATGCGGTAGGCCGATTAAATAATTATCAGCAGTATTTTTCCAAAGAATTAAACGCTAAGTTCGTTGAACTAAACCAACAACTTGACCAAATTAATAGCTTGCAAGAACAACAAAGCCTGCAACGCAATGAGCTTGTACAACAACAAAGCGAATACAACAAAAAAATAAAGACCTTACAGGTCAGTAAAGACCAACGCGCAAAAATAGTTGCTAAGCTGGATAAAAAAATTACCACATCAAGTGAAAAACTAGAAAAGATCAAACAAGACCGTCAACGACTCAGAAGCTTACTTAAGCAAATAAAAATTAAAGCAGCTGAGCTAGCCAAGGCAGAAAAAGAGCGCGCCAAGCAACAGTCTGCCTCGAAAAACACCGCTAGTAAGCCAAAGCGGACCCTTGTTGCCGGTGGGTTTAAAAAACAAAAAGGTCGCTTAGCTTACCCGGTTAACATTAAACACAGCACTGCTTTTGGAGCGCGCTTGCCTGAAACAGGTATGCGCTCTGATGGTATGTTCTTTAACACTGACAAATCGGTAAATGTGAAAAGTATTTTTCGAGGAAACGTTTTGTTTGCAGATGTACTTAAAGGCTATGGTTTATTATTAATCATCGATCACGGCGATGAGCACATTAGTTTGTACGGCCATAATAAGGTAATCTATAAAAAAGTCGGCGACTCGGTAGAGACTAATGAAACCGTGTCGCAAACTGGCGTGACAGGAGGTCTTAAGAAGACCGGTCTCTATTTTGAGATACGCAATAATGCCACTCCAATAAACCCGGCGCTTTGGTGCCAATAAAGTATTCAAAGGTTGTTTAATGTTGCCCCAAAAACCCGTTATGTTATTTGAGTCTGCTTATAAAACGCTCTGTTTTATATTTCTTGTTACTGTATCAGCCAATGTAAACGCGCAGTCCAACCAAGCAGAAGACACACCAGCAACGGAGATTGAAACACCACTTGACGAAGGGCTGGATAATGATGCGGTGCAAAACGACACAACACCACTGCCACTTGCGCAAATCAAAACGTTTGCGGAAATTTTTACCCGAATAAAACGAAGTTATGTTGAGCCAGTCAGCGATGAGAAACTATTAGAGTACGCCGTAGAGGGCATGCTCAATGGTTTGGATCCGCACTCGGTTTACTTAAAAGGTGATCGTCTTGATGATTTAAACGAGGGCACATCAGGTCGCTTTGGTGGTTTGGGAATGGAAGTCATGATGGAGGGCGGTTTTGTAAAAGTGATCGCCCCGATTGATGATACACCTGCATATGATGCGGGCATTTTAAGTGGTGATTTGATCATTCGTATTGATGGCAAAACTGTCAGTGGTAGCAATTTACAAGAAGCCACCGAACAGATGCGCGGAGAACCTGGCACGTCAATTACCTTAACGATTATTCGCGACTCAGAACCCGAGCCGTTTGATGTCACACTTAAACGAGCCGTGGTGAAATTCACCTCGGTAAAACGAAAGCGCTTAAGCGATGAGATCGGCTATTTACGCATAACCCAGTTTCAACTAACTACGGCGGAAGATTTTCGCAAACAGCTAAAACAATTACGCGACATTAACGGTTTTTCTGGGTTGATTATTGACCTGCGTAACAACCCGGGTGGTTTGTTAAATAGCGCAGTGTCCATTGCGGATATTTTTATTAAAGAAGGCACGATTGTCAGCACCAAAGGACGAGAGTCGGTAAACGATCAATCGTTTCAAGCAACGTCATTTGACTTGATTGATGGCAAACCCATTGTTGTTTTAATAAATGGCGGCTCTGCCTCGGCGTCAGAAATTGTCGCGGGCGCATTGCAAGACCACGAGCGCGCTATTATTTTAGGCACCGACTCATTTGGCAAAGGGTCTGTGCAAACGGTGATGAACATTGATGACGAAGAAGCCATTAAGCTAACCACTGCCCGTTACTACACACCAAGCGGTGCGTCTATTCAAGCAGCGGGTATTGTTCCTGATGTGTATGTAAAACAGCGTCAATTTAAAGAAGATAAAAAGTCGTTTCAGCGAATTAAAGAAAACAACCTTCCTGGGCATTTAGAAAACGACAAAGCACCATCCACCAAAAAGCCAAGCGATGAAACAGCAAAACTATTGGCCAGAGATTACCAATTAAACGAAGCGTTCAATTTATTGAAAGGTTTGGTGCTATATCAAAAACCTGCAAAGAAAACCAGTCAGGAGCGATAGTCGTGCAAAAAAGGCAACTCACAGACTTAAAAAATATTGGTAAAACATTGGCCGAAAAACTGAATGAAATAGAAATTTATACGAAAGCAGACCTAAACAAAGTTGGCGCTGCAAAAGCCTATCAATGGCTGAACGCCAAAGCATCAAAGAAACTGCCTGTTTGTTATTATTTATATTCCTTAGAAGGTGCTCTGCAAGATAAAGGCTGGCGCGATTTATCTGAGTCTCAGAAACAAACACTCAAGAGGCAAGCAGGCCTTTAAAAAGCAGAGACTTGGTTTTACATGTAAAAACCTAAACTCGATCTTACATATTTGCCGTTCTAGGTTAGATATTAACTAACACTATTAGTCCGAGTTTTGCCCTTTAGGGCCATTCGCTAATCCTATTTTGTTAAAGCTTGAAGCTTATCTGGATTCCGCATTATATATATCCAACTTATACGGTATTCGTCATTCAAACCAACTGTGAGAACCATTCTTTCGTCATGCCTTCCGGCAACCACGATTGCAGGCTGACTATTGGCAAGTGCCAATTTAGCAACATTCTTCAATGGCGACTTACGCAATATAGATAACAGTACACTAGTCACTTCATATGCACCATTCAATGGTCGTAGCGCTGCGCGAACACGCCCTCCGCCGTCTGAAATAGAGACTACATCAGGGGCAAGTAGTGATAATACTTCATCATGGTCCATACTAGAGCATGCTTGAGCGAAATTTTGAAGCATAAGACCAGTCTCTTCAGGTGCAACACTAAACTTCAATTTAGTCTCAGCAACACTTTTTGACGCACGACTAACAATCTTTCTACAGGCCGCTTCGCTTTTACCTAATACGGTAGACAATTCAGCATAATCGCTATCGAAAACTTTTCTGAGGATAAAGGCGCTTCGCTCCTCAACGCTTAACCGTTCCATAGCCCACATTAGCGCTAATTCACACTCTTTTGCTAGATTAAATTGATCGTAAGGCCCTGCTTTTTGATCCTCAATGAGCGGCTCTGGCAACCATGGTCCAATATAAACTTCTCTTTTTCTTTTTGCCGATTTCAAAGCATCAATTGCTAAACGAGTGATTACTTTTCGTAGCCACGCAGAGGGAGACTTAATATTAGTTTTATCAGCCTTATTCCATATGAGCCAAGTATCTTGAACTAAGTCCTGCGCACTCGATTGCTCTCCCAGCATTTGATATGCAATTGCGATGAGCGAAGGCCTCTCTAATTCGAAACATTCTGTGTAATTCTCCATAATAAATAATTAACCTAAAACATATTTTTATACTCATTGG
>CAZOBR010000021.1:5370-22257 GCA_964578035.1 uncultured Gammaproteobacteria bacterium | reverse complement strand
TGGCCATCAACAAACCACAACCATCACCTGTTTTACCATCAGCCGCAACGGCACCACGATGCGTTAGACGCGCCAATGCGCCAATAGCAGTATCAATTAACCAATGGCTTGGTTCGCCGTCCATTTGGGCAATCAAACCAAAACCGCAATTGTCGCGTTCAAATTCAGGGCGATATAAACCACCCGAGTTGTGATATAGCTTTGTCACAATGGTATTCCTATAAAACAAATGTTGCTTGTTAGCAGTCGCTGCTAACAATTTTGCCAATACAACCGCAGGTTCAAGTTTGAAAGTGGTGTTTTGGAGACCTAGACAATTAAATGTCAATATAAGTCTTTAACTTAAGCATTGATAAATGCACTAAAACTTAAAATTTAACTTTCAATAATGCCTTGTTTAGTATGGTGCGGCGGCAAAAAAGGAGCCAGATTATAGTCTAAATTTAAACCAAAGTCATTATTAGCGTTTAGCTAAAAATAGTTAAAAGATTGTCCTTGCGACGGCGTTAACAAAGGCGGGTTAACATGCGTATTTCTAAAACCAGCAGCGCATGAATATGGTCTGACTACTTGTCAATGGCAGCCAATATTTCTTCAACGACTTTTGAAACCATACGATCACCGGAAGTCACAACTAGATCGGCTTCTTGCTCATATAACGCTCCACGCTCATCCATTAATTGCGTTAATTTTTTTTCAGCGTCAACATCATCTAATAATGGTCGGTTCTGATTCTTTTGAGTACGAGAGAGTTGAGTCTCAATCGACGTTTTCAAGTACACAACAAAGCCACTTTTGCGCAACAAAATTCGATTTTCTTCACTAATTATCGCACCGCCACCAGTTGCCAACACAATACCGGTTCGATCAACAAGCTCCGCCAACATTTTGGTTTCACGTTTTCGAAAGCCTTCTTCGCCTTCAATATCAAAAATTGTTGAAATCGACACACCGCAACGATCTTCAATCATGTGATCAGAATCCACAAAATCCATACGTGTACGCTTGGCTAGCTGCTTGCCAACTGTGGTTTTTCCTGAGCCCATTGGGCCGATTAGAATAAGGTTTTGCATAATATAAAATTATCGTTATTTCTTAACTCAAGCAACTGTCATAAACATTAGCGAGAAACCAAAGTCTCAACTATTAAAATCATCATCAAATAAAAATAGCAGAGCCAAGGCCCTGCTATTTTTCAACAAGATACCATTTTAACAGTTATTGAGGCAATTATCCCAAATTCAATTTCGGGCTGATGATTTTTGGCGTCAGAAAGATCAATAACTCAGTACGGTTGCTGCTTCTAGAGCGGCTTTTAAATAGATTACCTAATATAGGAATATCACCCAGTATTGGAACCTTAATGACACCGATAGCACTATCCTCCTGATAAATACCACCAATAATGATGGTTTCGCCATTATCAGCAAGCACCTGGGTGATAACCTCTTGTGTGGATAATGCCGCAGATGCACCACCATCAGGTGTTGGTAAGAAGGCCTCCTGTGTAACGCGAACGTCCATGATCACCCTATCATCCGGTGTAATTTGTGGTGTGACTTGAAGCTCTAAAATTGCTTCTTCTGTGGTAGTACCACCAGAACCGCCAGTTGTTACGATGCTTTGGAAAATACGTTCCTCACCCTGACGAATAGTTGCTTGACGTTGATTAGCGGTAACCAAACGCGGACTTGCTACAATCTTGCCTCTACCATCAGCCTCTAATGCCGATAATTCAAGTGTAATTAAGTTCGCGAAACCGCTCCCAGCGCGAAACAATTCGATAGCATAGGATGCAGGACTTGCAGAACCAATACCATTTGCACCTAAATCCACATTTAGACCTGGGCCATTAGGATTAAAAATTAGCCCAGGTTCATCATCATTCAAAGAGTCACTGATAACAGAGTTACCTTCGATACTTCCGCCAACAATAACATCCCCTAAATTCGTACTATCTGAGCCTGGAAAACGAGCATCTTGAGTTAAACGCTGGAAACCTAAACGAGTACCTAATTCACGGCTAAAATTATCGCTAGCTTGTACAATACGCGTCTCTATTAAAACCTGACGAACCGGCTTATCAAGGTTTGCGATTAATGCACGAATTTCTTTAATTTTAATCGCAACATCTTGTATGAGCAAAGAATTGGTGCGCGAATCTGCTGTAACACTTCCGCGAGGCGTCAACAATGAGTTATCACTAGAACTAGTGGTTCTCGTGCTAACTTGAGACGCTGAAGGATTATTACTTAAACCTGAACTAGAACCCGAACTCGAACTTCTGCTGGTACCAACATTTTGTATAACATTCGCGATATCTGAGGCTTTCGCATAATTGATCTCTATCAACTCAGTCACTAATGGCGCAAATTCTTCAACAATGGCATTAGCTTTAAGTTCTTCTTCTTCAACTTCTTGAATTTCTCGTGATGGCGCAATCCAAATAACATTGCCTGTTTGGCGTTTAGAAAGCCCTTTGGTGCGCATGATTACGTCTAGTGCCTGATCCCAAGGAACATCTTTTAGATTAATCGTAATTTCACCACCGACTGAGTCGCTCGTTACAAAATTGATACCCGTAAAATCCGCAATCACAGCTAACGCAGAACGAACATCAATCTTTTGGAAATTAATCGATAAGCGCTCACCGGTATACCCCAAGGCTGCATCCTCAGCATTCTGAATATCCTCTTCCGTTTCAACAATCGGATCCACTATCAGAGTAAAGCGTGTGCCTGCTTGGTACGAAAGATGTTGATACTTACCTTGTGGAACGACAATCAAGCGAACATTATCTGAATTCTGAAAAGAATCGACTGTTTGTACTGGTGTTGCAAAATCCACCACATCCAATCTTCGTTCTAACTCTGGCGCAACATTGACACCAAGAAAATCGATCACAATCTCCCCGTCTTGCTCGCGCGTATCAACCGTAACATTGTCATCACTGAGATCAACGATCAAACTACCCCCACCCGCTTCAGACCGACGAAAATCAATATTTTCGATTTGCGTCTCTGGCGCTAAATCAGGTCGGCGCGCAAATGGTTTGGGCGTATTGACTGCACTATTATCAACTCCTGAATTGTATACAGTGATTGCGTAACCGTTTTGAGACTCAAGCACTTCGTATCTCGCAGTATCATAAAGATTGATAATCACTCGCGTTCGATCCGGTGTTTCCACTGCCACCACACTGTCCACTTGACCTGCTTGTATTGGAATTAGATTTTTTGGTAATTGTTCTTTCATTCCAAAAAAATCAAGCGCAATTCGAGCTGGCGTATCAGTACTAAAGCTACCCGGCAAACCGACACTACCATCAGTGACCAAATTAATCTGAATATTGTCACCAGACAACTTACTATATATAACATCGGTAAGGTTTACTGAGTCTTGGGCAAACCCTGAACCAGCCCCAATTAGCAACAAGAAGCTGGCAACAATACGAATAATTCGCTTACCGGCTTGTTGTTCTTTTCGTTTACTTGCTTTCATGATTTTAATTCCTGAACCGTTTTATTCGTATATTTTTCATTCATTTCATGCACGTTGATTTATTCATCAATGATGAGTTCAACATTTCTTGTGACCCAACGTCCCGCAGAATCAAGGACTGTTTCGACTAACACAACGCGCTGTTCTTCAGCATTAATCGTCTTAATTTTCCCATCATTTTGCCCCAAATAATTGCCGATCGTAGCAAGGTGTGCTGTGCCTCGCGAAGTTTGCACAATCACCCAAGGCTCTTGTTGTTTGGTAATAGTTCCAACAAAGCTCAAGGCGTCAAGCGGGAATTCTTCTAAAGCCTCCCTGCGTCTGTCAGCATCAGGGCGTTTACCCGACACGCCCTCTGTACCATCTCGGCTAACAATATTACTAGAACTAAAAGGGTCACTTTCTTCACTCGCAGAATACTCATAACCTTGATACGGTTGAATCTCTGGCAAAGGCTCGATTTTAGGCTTCTTGTCTTTGTAAGCATCGCGAACAAAAACCTCAAGGTCATTCATGTCTTTTTGACAAGCTTGCAGCAATAAAACGCCACTCAAAACCAACGTTCTTGCGGCATGCTTTAACGGCAAGAAATGAATCATCATTTGGCAACCCCACTGTCTTCTAAATAGTGATAGGTCTTTGTCACAGCCTCTAAATCCAACACGCTACCGCTCTTACGAGTTAATTTGAAGTTTGACACGTTAATAATGCGCGGTAGAGCAGCGATATCGCTAATAAAACCAGCAATCTGATGATAGCCTCCATTGGCTCTAATATTGACCAATTTTTCAGCATAAAAATCTTTTTCAATAATCGCTCCTGGTTTAATTTGCTCAAACTGCAATCCTCTCGAAAGACCAACTTGCGTCATATCTATTAACAAATCAGGGATTTCACTTTCGTTGGGTAATTGTTTTAACAAAACACCAAAAGTTTCTTCCGCTTCAACCATTTGCTGCTTATAAGCATCTAGATTAATCGCTAAGGCCTTCTTTTCTAAAAATGTTTGTTTTAGCACTTGCTCCTGTCGCTCGACAGCTTCCAAGTCAGCAATTTTGTCTTTGATAATCAGCTGGTATCCAGCAACAACGATAACGACACACAATACTCCTGACATAAATAATTTAACGCGGCGCGTCCATGAGCCTATATCATTTATATCTAAATTATTTAATTCTTCTATTAAAGTCATAATTTAAAACCTCTAGACTAGCGAATACTATCAACGCCATCGTCTTTGTTATTTTTCCGCTCTTCTTTTACTGCTAAATCAAATTCGCTAACGCGAGCACCATTTTGATCAACAACATCAACCACTTTTAATGATGCGTTATCAAACCAGTCAGAGGCATCTAGACTTCTCATTAAAGCTGAAACACGTCCATTTGATTGCGCCTTACCCACAATACCTAATTGTGTGTGAGACTTATTAATGCTGTCGTAATAAACGCCTTTAGGTAATTTATTCACCAAATCATCAAATACATGCACAATTTGTGAGCGGTTTTGTTGTAGCGTTTGGATTACCTCCATACGTGCTAACAGTTGATCTCGTTTGCCTTTAAGCGTTTCAATTTCTTTAATCACTAGTGATAGCGAATTGATCTCATTCTGCACAAAAGCATTTCGCGCTTTTTGATGATCAATCTTTGAATCCATGTATAACTTGCCAGCAAACACAATCAACCCGGCAACTACCCACATGGCAATACATGCCATCAAAGTTGCACGATTTCGCTCTCGTCGTTGAGCTTCGCGCCAAGGGAGTAAGTTAATATTCGCCATTAGTTTAACCCCCGTAGCGACAAGCCATAGGCAACCGACAAGCCAGAAGCGGCTGAAGATGCAGCCTCTCGATTCGTTTGCACTGAGGCATTAAGCAATGGATTTAGCACTGAAACCTTGGTGCGCATTTTAGCTTCCAAGTCATTGGATAACCCGCTTAAGCCACAGCAAGCACCAGATAAAATAATGCTATCTATGTTAGAGAACGAACTGGACGAATAGAAAAATTGCAACGCGCGGCTAACCTCTTGGCGTAGCATTTCAACAAATGGTTCTTGTACGGCGCTAATAAAATCACCAGGCGGTTGGGCTGACAATAAAATCTCATCCGCTTCTTCTGCAGTAACACCGTATTCTTTACGAATTAAATTGACTAATTGCGAAGCGCCAAAATTTTGATGTCGAGAGTACAGCACGCGATTATCGTCTATCACCATTAAATGACTGCTCGACGAGCCGATGTCAAACAATGCTACTGGCTGGTCGGATGTTGCACCCAATGTGTTTTGCGATCGATAAACACGCTCTAAGGCATATGTATCAATATCGACATAATTCAGCCCAAGATCGGCGCTTTCGATAAGATCAATGTAATCATCAACAATACTACGTCGACAAGCGACCAATAACACATCGTTTTCTTGATCATTTAATGCCGAGGGACCTAATATTTCAAAATCAATATTGACCTCATCAATCGGGTATGGAATAAAGTGCAGCGCTTCAATGCTAACTTGCTCTTCTAGATCAAGCTCACTGCTATCAATCGGCATTCCAAGTATTTTGGTAATCGCATGCGATGATGAAACGGCTACGGCAGCAGCGTTGCCCTTAGCCCCAGATTTTACAATCAAGCTATTCAAGGCATCGGCTACAAGTTCAGAATTAGCTATCGCATTCTCAGAAAATGCGCCCACAGGAAGATTCACCACCCCCCACGCAACCACCTTTGGGTTGGACTGCGAACCGGCAAGTTCAACTAGTTTTATCGAATGCGTTCCGATATCAATGCCAATTACAGCCTTTGATTTTGGACTGAACAGTTTCAAGAAACCTCCATAAAAACCGATATTTAGATCATTGTTATAATTACTTACCTTAAATTCTAACCAACCCGCAGCAATAATGCCACAATTCTATTTAGGAAATCCATTATTTAATATATTATGCCGAGCGAAGCAAAACACGGAATCAATCGCATTTTGAAAAAGTCTGCCCTGTTCTTACACATCACAACCATTGCCAGCGGACTGTTTATGATAGGCTTTTTGACGGTTGGCTTTTTGTTGGTCAATCTAAACAGCCAACTACCCGACGCTGAGAATATTCGCGGTGTTGAATTAAAGGTGCCGTTAAGAATCTATTCGGCCGATCAACAGTTGATTTCTGAATTTGGCAACGAACGTCGCAAGCCAATCGATATTAGCGACATGCCTCGCATGCTTATCAATGCCGTGCTCGCAAGCGAAGACGATGGGTTTTATAACCACCATGGAATTGATATTAGCGGCCTCTTTCGAGCAGCGCTGTCTAACTTTAGAAGTGGTGAAACTCGTCAAGGCGCTAGCACAATCACGATGCAGGTGGCGCGTAATTTTTTCTTAAGTCGTGAAAAAACCTATATGCGCAAGCTAAAAGAGGTCATGCTTGCGATCAAGATCGAGCAGATACTCACTAAGGATGAAATTTTATCTCTTTATCTAAATAAAATTTTCTTAGGCCACCGCTCTTACGGCTTTGGTGCTGCGGCAGATGTTTACTACGACAAACCACTTGAAGAACTGAATATTGCTCAAATAGCGATGCTAGCAGGCCTACCAAAAGCGCCATCAGCCTACAACCCTCTACGTAACCCGGAGCGCGCGACTAAACGCCGCAACTACGTACTTAGCCGGCTTGAATCACTGGAGTATATTTCCGAAGCAGAATTTGAAACAGCGAAAGCAGAACAAATTAGCGCAAAAAAGCACGCTCGACAGCCTGATCTAGCCGCCCCTCATATAGCGGAAATGGCTCGTTCGCAATTGACTGAACAATTTGGTGAACAAGCTTATTGGCAAGGGTTAAACGTGTATACCACCATCCTATCCAAGCAGCAAAATGCCGCGATGGCAGCACTGCGCAAAGGCCTACAAGCCTATGATCGACGTCACGGATTTCGAGGCCCTATTGCCAAACTGGATTTAGACGGCTTTAACTACCAACGCAACATATTAAATCAGCACGACAATGATGACGAGCTCTGGCAAGACAACCTTGATAACTTGATGAGCATCTATCCAAGCAGCCAAGAGCAACTTCCGGCGGTGATTATTAACAGCGACGAATCTCAAGCAACCGCTTATACAAGCGAACATGGCGCGGTCACACTAACACTTGAGAGTGTTCATTGGGCAAAACGCCATCTAACCGCCAATCAAGTGGGCGATAGGCCAACAAATGTAAGTGATGTACTTCAAGTTGGCGACGTTGTTTATATTACAGAAAATGAAGAGCGCTCAGACGAAACAGATACAACAAAAGACAAACCACAGACAGCTGATAATGAAACGCAAGAAATCATACAACAATCTAAGAAATGGCAATTATCGCAGATTCCAAATGTCGGCGGCTCAATCATATCAATCGAGCCAAACACTGGCCGCATTTTATCTTTAGTCGGCGGTTACGACTTCTTTATCAATAAATATAACCGAGCCATACAATCTATCCGCCAACCTGGCTCGAACATCAAACCATTCATATACTCTGCCTCACTCGATCAGGGTTTTACACCGGCAACGCTAATCAGTGGCGCGCCAATTGTGATGACAGACCGCACGCACGGCACGGTATGGCGCCCTGAAAATTATTCGGGCAAGTTTTACGGCCCCACACGCATGCGTGAAGCATTAGGCAAATCCATGAACCTTGTATCGATCCGTTTACTCAGGTCGATCGGCGTTCCAGTTGCGCGTGAATACACTTCCCGCTTTGGTATTGACATGAGTCGCTTTGCGCCAACCTTGACCATGGCTCTCGGCTCTGGTGGGGTAACGCCATTAGAAATGGTAAGCGCGTACGGTGTACTCGCTAATGGGGGCTATAAAGTTGAGCCTTACTTCATTGAAAAAATAACAGATCGAGAAGGTAATATTGTCTATTTAGCAGATCAAGTAGAATATTGCGACGAATGTTATATGAAGTACATTATCGACGAAACCGATGCGGATTCCGAGCAAAACTCTGCCCAAAGCTTGACTGAAAACGCTGAAGCAACTCCTAATGAAGAATTACAAAACACTGAAGATTCTTTAGATCTAGCTGGAGAAGAAGGCTCTTTGGAAATAGACGATTCAGAAAAATCTGAGCCGACCGAGCCAGTGGTAAAATACTATCAAGCACCGCGAGTCATGAATCGAGCGAATAATTTTCTAACTGTTAGCATGCTCAAAGATGTGGTTCGAAGAGGCACAGCCCGCCGTGCGCTAGCGCTAAATCGCCGAGATTTAGCCGGTAAAACTGGTACAACAAACGACTATGTTGACGCATGGTTTACTGGCTTTAATTCACAGGTCGCAACCACAGTCTGGGTTGGTTTTGACGACCCCGCCACAATGGGCAGAGGTGAGGCAGGCAGTTTAACGGCACTGCCGATTTGGGTGGACTACATGCGTACTGGCTTAGAAGGCGTGCCAGAAGACACTGAAGAGGTGCCTGACTATATTGAAGCAGGCTTAGTTAATCGCACCACTGGCAAACGCACGGATGAAACAGATCCAGCTGCGATAACTGAATATTTTCCAATCAAAGAGCTACTGCCGGAACTGAATTATATCAGCGCAGACTCTGACACTTTGATTCCAGATGAGTTGGTTAATGGTGAAACGGAGGATGGAAATCCGCTGAATACTAACGACAGTGATCTTGAAGGCGAAGATACAGATAGTCCATTCAGTTCATCGCCGCAGGACGACGCAAACAGCATTCAGCAACAAGAACGGATTATTGAACAAAACAACGAGGCAACTGAAGAGCTTTTCTAAATTGAGTTTCAGCGCTTTGACTCATTATTTGATCTAATTGTGGTTTGACTCCAGCTATCCAATACACACTAATTTTTAGCCAGTTGACTTTGCCACTGTTTTAGTTTTTTTCTTGGCGACTTTCTTTTTGGCCGTTTTCTTTTTCGTGGCCTTTTTCTTCGCTTTCTTTTTCTTCACCGTTTTTGTGCCGGTCACGACCCAACGCCCCCCTTCATAAAACGATTTCCAGCCCGTGGCTTTACCGTCTTCTTCAGATTGCACATAAATCTCTTTAGTCTTGCGGCTATACCGAATAACCGTTGGTAAACCATCTTCATCTGCCACAGGCGCACTGAACAAATACGTATATTTAGGGTCGATCTCATCTTTGTGTGGCAATATTTCCGCCACCAAAGGTGCGCGCGTTTCACGGTTTTTAGGAAACGCACTCGCAGCTAAAAAGAGACCAGAAGCGCCATCACGCAAAATATAATGATCATCTACTTTTAGGCAGCGCAACTCAGGCATCGGCACAGGATCCATTTTGGGGGGAGCCGCTTCACCATTTCTAAGCAGCTTGCGGGTATTTTTACAATCATCACTGGTACAACCAAAGTATTTTCCAAAACGACCATTCTTCAGTTGCATATCATGCCCGCACTTGTCACATTCAAGCACAGGGCCTTCATAGCCTTTGATCTTAAAAACGCCTTGCTCAACCTCAAAACCACTGCAGTCAGGGTTGTTGCCGCAAATATGCAACTTACGTGATTCGTCCAGCAAGTAACTGTCCATTGCGGTATTGCAGATAGCACAATGATGTTTCTTGATTAGTAGTTTCGCTTCTGCTTCTTCATCTTCATCAACGTTAACAGCTTCATCGCCTGGCACTAAATTCATCGTCGACTTGCATCGCTCTTTAGGTGGCAAGGCATAACCAGAGCAACCTAAAAACACACCCGTACTGCCAGTACGAACTTGCATGTTACGACCACACGTCGTGCATTCAATATCTGTTTCGGTTGGGGCATTTAAGCGCATGCCGCCATCATCGTCATTTTGCGCTTTAGCTAATGTCGCTGAAAATTCTTTGTAGAAACTATCCAGCAATTCATGCCATTGCAAACGACCTTTAGCAACATCATCCAAAGAATCTTCCATATTCGCGGTAAAGTCATAATCCATTAATTCAGCAAAACTTTCGACCAAGCGCTCTGTGACAATATCGCCCATCTTCTGTGCGTAGAAACGGCGCTTTTCAACCTGCACATAACCACGGTCTTGAATTGTCGAAATTATCGCAGCGTAAGTAGACGGCCGACCAATACCACGTTTTTCCATCTCTTTTACTAAGCTGGCTTCTGTATAACGTGCTGGTGGTTTAGTGAAATGTTGAGTAGGAATAAATTTTTCAAGATCAAGTATCTCACCCACCTTCATAGCAGGTAACACACCGTCATCCTCTTTTTTACTCATCGGTGGCTGAATTTTTTGATAACCATCAAACACAACAACACGGCCACGTGTGCGCAATTCATAATCATTTGCATTAATCACAACACTGGTGCTCAAAAACTTAGCTGGCACCATTTGGCATGCAACAAACTGTCGCCAAATAAGGTTGTATAAACGCTCAGCATCGCGATCAACATTAGCAACCTGATTTGGTTTAACCGTCACGTCTGATGGGCGAATCGCCTCATGCGCCTCTTGCGCACCGTCTTTATTAGAATAGCGAATCGCTGAATCGGGTAAGTATTTCTTGCCTAAGTCTTTTTCAATATAAGCACGACAATCTGCAATTGCATCATTGCTCAAATTAGTTGAGTCAGTACGCATATACGTGATGTAGCCAGCTTCGTACAAACGCTGCGCCAACATCATGGTTTTCTTTACACCAAACCCTAAACGCGTGCTCGCAGCTTGCTGTAAGGTCGAGGTAATGAATGGTGCGGTCGGCTTGGTTGAGGTTGGTCGCTCTTTAATTTCAGCAATTTTAAATTCAGCTTGCTGTAAATCACTAATCGCTTTATCCGTTTGCTCTTTATTAACCGGCTTAAAGTTTTCACCTTGATATTTCTTAACCTCAAAGTTAACGGCGTCTTTGCCTTTGGTGAAAAAATCAGCGAATAAATCCCAATACTCTTCTGGAATAAATGCACGAATTTCGCGCTCGCGCTCAACCACTAAACGCAAAGCCACTGATTGCACACGCCCCGCCGACAAACCTCTGGCAATTTTCGCCCAAAGCAATGGAGAAACCATATACCCCACAACGCGATCAAGAAACCTACGTGCTTGTTGTGCCTGAACACGCGCCATATCCACCGGGCCTGGGTTTTCAAACGCAGCATGAATCGCCGTTTTAGTGATTTCATTAAACACAACCCGACGATACCGACTCGGGTCACCGCCAATAGCTTCTTGCAAATGCCATGCAATTGCCTCTCCCTCTCTATCCATATCCGTCGCGAGATAAATAACATCGGCCTTCTTGGCCAACTTAACTAATTCGTCAACCACTTTTTCTTTGCCTGGCAATATTTCATAACGGGCAGCCCAATTTTTATCTGGATCAATACCCATTCGCCTGATCAATTGTTCACGACTTTTCTTTTGTTTGTGCAGAGCTTTAGCTTCTGGTTCTAGCTTGCGCGTAATCGCCGCTTGGCGAGCACGCTCTTTTGCATCAACAGGTTTTTTATCTCCGCCACTAGTAGGCAAATCGCGAATATGGCCAACACTTGATTTAACAATATAGTCATTGCCCAAGTACTTGTTAATAGTCTTAGCCTTGGCTGGTGATTCAACGATGACAAGTGATTTACCCATAATACTTGATGATTAAATTGATGTTTTTGCCGAAAACTTTGCTCCCGGCACTATGATTTAGCGACGAAGTATCTACAGGAATGCACCTTTAAGCAAGTGTTGCTTAAAAAATGCACTGCCTAATAAACTTTTTATACCCTCAAAAGAGGTAATCACTGTGCGCAAAGAAGTACACAAAAAAACGCACAATCGATAATCAATGAATAACTGGAACCATTTCTTCTGACACGACAACTTCAGCCCATTCCGCAATTTCTTCAAACCCAGGCTGGTTGCTCAAAACCATTAACACAACCCACTTAATGTGGTCTAAGGTCACATCTGCAGAGTCAAGCGCCATAACTCGGTCAACCACTGTTTCTCGTGAAAACTGATCAAGCACACCGATGTTCACCAAACGCATTAATAGTGACTGTCCTTCAATTTGCAAGCGCTCTTGCTCTTCGTTTGTGTAAATCCGGATCGACGTACTGGCTTGTTTATGCCCTTGCTCTAAGTTTTCTTGTTCGCAAATACCGAGTAAATCTTCAAGCCAAACAAAGGCTTTATCAATTTCTTCCCCAGCAAAACCAGCGCCGACCAACTCCTTGGCTAACTCATCTTGCCCTGGCTCAAAAGACACACCGTCGATAATATAATTTTCAAAAAGATAAATTAAAACTTCCAACATGTCTTCTTTCATAATTACCCCTTAAATTAAAACCGACATAAAATAAGTCACATGACTAATAAGTAAGCTACACGGCTAATAGTTACACCGCTTAGCTTAAATTTAGATAACCGCCATCGTCAACTGCGGCGATCAAACCTTCAATCTCTAGTGTTAATAGCATGGCCGAAACTTGCGCAGCCGTCAATCCGCTGGCCGAGATTATCTGATCGATTGATGTTGACTCAGCACCAATATGCCTTAACAAAGGATGATCTCGCTCAGCTTGAAATATCGATGTGTTTTCACTTAAAGCATCACATTCTCGACCTAGCTTGGCAGTGCTATTCGCTGCATGAAGCGTCTGCTCTAAACTTTGTGATAATTCAGCATGCAGTACATTAATGACGTCTTGACTTTCTTGCACCAAAGCTGCACCTTGCATAATCAATCGGTGCGAACCTTGGTACTGCCTGCTCAAAGCTGAACCGGGCACAACCATCACCTCGCGGTTTTGCTCCATGGCTAAACGTGCCGTAATTAATGTGCCACTTTTTTCCGCCGCCTCAACAATAATCACACCCAGTGACAAGCCGCTCACAATTCGATTACGCTGAGGAAAACTATAACGCGTTGCACGCATGCCTAGCGGGTATTCAGACAACAACAAACCAGACTGGCTGATTTGTTGATACAAGGCTCGATGACGAGCTGGATAGATACAATCGACACCGCAACCCAACACTGCGATGGTTGCACCATTACCTATTGAAACCTCGTCTACAGAAGCTTGATCTACAGATGCACAATTATCCAAGACACTTCGGTGCGCAACACTATCAATACCCAGCGCCATACCACTGGTAATCACAAGCCCTAATCTGGATAGATCGCTAGCCAACCGAGATGCGATTTGAGCACCCACGGGCGTTGGTCGTCGAGACCCGACGATGGCAATACTAGGTTGTTTTAAAAGCGATAAATCACCAATTGCGAACAAGGCAATTGGTGGATCAGACAATTCTTTTAACAACGTCGGATAGTCAGGATGATTAAACGTTATCAAATGATGGTCAGGCTTTTCCAGCCAGCGCATATCGGCATCGAGCCTAGCTCGATCATCATTGAATCCGGTCTTTTGACCTTTACCGACCAGCTCGGTTAGCGAAAGCAGGCTTTGTTGATAGATTCGCTCAGGGCTGATAAACGTCGCAAGTAGGCGCCGCTTTTGACCATCCGACCAGCGTTGATCACGAATCAGCCGAAGCCAAGCAAATTCGTTTTGGGGGTTATTCATTGTACGACCCTCCGTGGTCATTAACTTTTATAGCTAAATTATCTAGCCAGATTATGTAACTAAGTTCTAACGCTATCCTAAATTATCTTGTGACTAATTTGAACAAAAAATAGCAATTAAACAGTAATTTTACTCAACCTGCGCTTCAGCATCGCCGAAAATATCAGCACCAATTGGCAAAGCCGATGACTCATTTGGGCTAGTCACTACATCACCCGGTCGAATTGATCGACTACTATCCGTCACTAATGCATAGCTTACTTTTTCAAATGTTCTAAACACCAGCATTAGGCCTACTTTTTCCTCTGGAATAAAATAAGTCTTTTTTGTGATTGGGTCTTTGCGCTTCATTCGCTGACTATTAATGCGAAATACATCACCAGGGTGCACATCTTCACGTTCGCCTAAATTAATCGCAACCACAGACAATGAGCCGAGTTCAGTTGAACGGTTAGGGGTTTGTAAAATAACGCCTCTTAAACGATCATTATTTGGCGCCTTGGGGGTAAAGAACGGCAATGCTTCTTTTTTAAACACCGGTCTTAAACGGTCGCGGATGCTGACGTCTTGATAGGTTTTCAATAAAGACATCCGAGCAGGGTCGCCAGCTTTTAATAGATTGGCATCACCAACATGCACCGCTTCCCAACCTAGGCTCTCTTTGCTCACCGGATCAACAAAATGTCGTCCTGGTCGGAAAACACGATATTCAAGAGCATCCTCATCTCTGACAGCTCGTGCATAAAATTGATCGTATTTACCTAATATTAAACGATTCCCAAGACCTTCAACGATATAACCCGATTCATTTAATTCTTTCGCATCTGTGACCAGCGGAGAATTAATATAGGCTTCAATGGCAGCAGGATCAATGGGCGCAATAGCATCACGGTAACCAGCGACCCTGGCCTTTGGTGATAATTTTATCGTTTCGCGGCGCAATGAGCGAAGCACCGGCTTACCGTCCAAAAAAGTCATAACCAGAACATCGCCAGGATAGATCAAATCAGGATTGTCTACCTGCGGATTGCCTTGCCAAACTTCAGGCCAGCGCCATGGGTCTCGCAAAAACTTGCCTGAGATATCCCATAAGGTATCGCCTTCAATTACTGTGTAACGTTCAGGGTGGTTATCCGCCAGAATTGCATTAGCAAACGTGTTCGTAGTCATCAACAATGCGATTGTCATTGCAACAGCCATGACTACAAACTGAACAGATTGATTCGATCTGGTTAGATTTAATCTAAATTGGTTTTGTTTTAACTTGGTCATTGTTTTAATAATTATCGTCGCTTGGTTAGGCGTTATGCTGGCGTATATTCATTTAGTTTTTTAATTTTCTGCTTTCTAAAACTACCCAAACTCAGCCAATCATTAGAATTAGTTTTGGGAAATTAATACTGCTTATTTAGTATGTTACATAAACAATGTAGAATGCAGTTTACGTTATTTTTGCGCGAAACTGTATTCAAAATTCGAGATTAGTGGCCACCAATGGCAATTTTAGAAATATTAATGTACCCCGACGAGCGCTTACGCACTGTCGCGAAACCAGTCGAAACCGTTGATGACAGCACTCGTCAACTGGTCAACGACATGCTTGAAACTATGTATGATGCCAATGGCATCGGCCTTGCCGCCACTCAAGTTGACATACATCAACAAGTCATTGTGATGGATCTATCCGAAAATCGGGATGAACCGCGCGTATTAATTAATCCAACTATTACCGAAAAAGACGGCGAACAGTTGTACGATGAAGGCTGCTTATCTGTGCCTGAATACTACGCACCGGTGAAGCGCGCCGAATCTATCACGCTAACTGCGTTAGATGAACAAGGCGAAATCTATGAATTAAAAGCCGACGGCTTATTGGCCGTCTGTATTCAACATGAGATCGACCACCTGTTAGGCAAAGTATTTGTCGATTATTTATCGCGCTTAAAACAAGATCGCGTACGAAAAAAACTCGTTAAACGAGCGCGTACCGCTTAATGCTCTATATTTCAAGGGCTTTATAGCTAGGCAAAAGATTATCTAAAATGAAAGTACTATTTGCTGGCACGCCTGACTTTGCTGTTCCGCCGCTTCGGGCGCTACATAAAGAGCACGAAATTGTTGGCGTATTCACGCAACCTGATGCAAAAGTGGGTCGAGGCAAGAAACTCACGCCCCCGATTGTTAAGCGCGTTGCACAAGAACTTGGACTTGATGTATACCAACCACAAAGCCTGCGCGACCAAGTGGATTTAATAAAAAGCTTGGCGCCAGATGTAATGGTGGTAGTAGCTTACGGTGTGCTATTACCGCAAAGCGTATTGGATATACCACCTTTTGGTTGCCTGAATATACATGCATCGATTCTGCCTCGCTGGCGTGGCGCAGCACCGATTCACCGGGCAATCGAAGCAGGTGACGCTAAAACTGGTGTGAGTATTATGCAAATGGAACTGGGTTTAGACACTGGCCCTGTGTATCAAACCTTGTTTACAGATATACAAGCAGATGACACCACGCCAAGCTTGCATGATCGACTCGCGGAACTTGGTGCTGAGGGAATTTGCAGCACGCTTAAACAGTTGATTGATATGCCTGAATTACCCGCTGTACAACAAGACCAATTAAATAATGGCTTACACGCAAACTACGCCAAGAAAATTTTAAAGAGCGAAGTTGAAATCGATTGGTCTCAAAGCGCAGCACAACTTAATCAACGAATTCGCGCATTTGTGCCGTGGCCTATTTGCCAAAGCCATTTATTAGTTGGTAATTCCGCCGAAGGTTCTTTAACAAACTCTCTTAATAACGCTGAGGGCTCT
>CAZOBR010000021.1:0-5270 GCA_964578035.1 uncultured Gammaproteobacteria bacterium | reverse complement strand
GCTGAGGGCTCTATCCGAATTCGAATATCAAAAGCGTCAATCAGTGGGGTCCGACAAGCTGAGCATGCTCAGGTAGGCGAAATTATTGCTCTCGATGACACAGGTGTACATGTTCAATGCGGCGAAGGTGTATTAGCGCTAAAGCGCCTTCAACGTGATGGCAACAAAGCATTGGATATAAAAGAGTTTCTTAACGGATACAGCCTCAATGTTGGGCAAAAATTCTCACCACCGCGCGCGCTCAACGTCACTATCTGACGATGAGTAAGGTCTAGCCAAGTAATGTCGAAAAAACTCAATACACGCGCCGCTGCAGCCAAACTGGCCTGGCAAATAATCGACAAAGGTCAGTCTCTGGACGCTGCATTGGCTCAGTATTTTGAAGAGTTTGATCTTAGCCCTCAAGACCGCGGATTTATACAAGAATTAGTCTACGGCGTGTGCCGTTGGTATGGCGAGCTTGATTTAATGGCTGCGCAATTACTCAAGAGTCCTATTCGCAACAAAGATCGTGTCGTGCATTTTGTTCTATTAGTCGGTTTATACCAATTGAACCACCTAGACACCGCAGAACATGCCGCCGTTGGCGAAACGGTCAGTGCGTGCAAACAACTCAATAAACCATGGGCCAAAAACCTGATTAATGGTTGTTTACGCAATGCACAGCGCAGCCCTATTAATTTAGATGGTAGTCAACATGAACTCGCGCACCCAGATTGGATAAGAGATGCAATCAAATCGGATTGGTCAGGTTTCGCCGAACACATTTTCGAAGCAAATAATCAACGCCCACCTATGTGTTTGCGTGTTAACCGTCGAATGTCATCGCGTGATGATTACCTTGCGCAACTTAATAACTTAGCAATTAACGCAAAAGCGGACCCTTATTCGCAAGACGGAATTATCTTAGAGCAGGCAGTTGCAGTATCAGCGCTGCCTAATTTTTCAGAAGGCGCATGCTCGGTTCAAGATACCGCCGCGCAACTTGCCTGTGATTTTGTTAGTGCCGAAAAAGGTATGACAGTCTTAGATGCCTGCGCGGCACCAGGCGGAAAAACAGCACACCTGCTCGAACGATTAGATAATGATGTAACAATGCACGCACTGGATATTTCTGAACGACGTTGCGAACAGCTCTATGGCACATTGGGTCGGCTTGATTTAGATGCACAAGTTTTTTGTGCAGACGCCAGCAATCAACCAAGCTGGCCGGCACCCAAACAAGGCTACGACAGAATATTGATCGATGCGCCGTGTTCTGGTCTTGGTGTGGTTCGACGTCACCCCGATATCAAACATCATCGACGCATTGAAGACATTGCCTCATTAAATCAGACACAGCAAAAACTAATGAATAATTTATGGCAGCACTTAAAACCCAATGGTTTAATGCTGTACATGACATGTTCGATCTTAAAGCAAGAAAACCAACAACAGGCAGAGCATTTCATACGTGCTCATAAAGATGCGCTACCGCAAGAAATCGATCATCCTAATGCTTTAGACTTAAATACAGGTTCGCAAACATTACCGGGCGTACACGATATGGATGGCTTTTATTATTGCTTAATAAAAAAACAAGCTTAGGATGGTTGTGTGAGACTTATTAAGCAAACATCCATCGCAACTATTTTGATCTGCGCTTGCGTCTTAAGCATACAGAGTGTTGCGCAAACTCAATATCAATCGAATAACGAACTTAATCTAAACCTATCGGAAGAAGTTAGAGAAGCGATTAATCATGGCGTTCGACTCACATTTATTTGCGAGTTTGCACAACATCGAACCTGGCTTTTTTTAGCGTGGCAAGACATTCAAAAAGAACACCGTTTTGTTGTAAGTTATCATGCGCTATCGAGTCGATATTTAGTACAACAGGATTCGGAACAAAGCGCTGCATTGTTTAGATCGTTAGACAATGCGATGGATTTTATTACATCACGGTCTCTATCATTACTTGACAGCTATAGTGATACACAACATTCTTATAGCTTGCGCGTCAGTTTAAGCAAATATGAACTGCCTGGCCCGATGCGTTTAAACGCATTTATATCAAGCGATTGGAACTTAGATACTGACTGGATATCATGGCAATCAGATCAATAATAAAAAAAATTAGCGGACCCGTTCCGGTAATTTCAGTGTGTTCAGTGCTGCTGTTCTCACTGTCTTTTTTGATTGTCAAATCACTCAGCGAAGATCAAAGCGGCCGTCTGCAATTTTGGATCACAATCGTCGGCATCGCTGGCATTGTTTTGTTGATTTTCTTTTTACTGACCAATGGCTATTCTTTGTATCGCCAATATTCGCGCAACGAAATTGGCTCAATCTTAACGTCAAAGATGGTGGTGATTTTCTTTCTACTGACCGTCATACCATTTTCATCTATTTACTTCTTTTCAATTCAATTCTTAAGCAAAGGGGTTGATAGCTGGTTTGATGTACGCATTGAACAAACCGTTAAAGACTCTTTACTGCTCAGCAAAACCGCACTCGAAGGCATTAAAGAAGAAATTACATCTGATGTTGAAAGTTACGCTAAAAATTTACGTAGCAGCATCAACAGAAGTAGTTTACTTAGAGACTTAGATGATATCCGCGAACTTGAAGACTACGTTGAACTCTCGTTGTATACAGATGATGGTCGTATTCTTGCATTCTCTAGTGTGGATTCAGCCAACATGCTCCCCGACACACCCGTTGACGAAGTGTTCTCGGAATTACGCATAAACCAAACCTATACGTCACTTGAGCCTATTGCTAAAAACACACAGCAATTCAGGGTGGTCGTGCCGATTCGCGTCAATGAATTAGGTCGACAGTTTTATGGATTACAGGCGATCAAATTACTACCGCTGCGTTATGCAAGCCTAGCTAGCAGCGTTGAAACGGCGAACAGCCAGTACGAACAAATGGTGTTTGCCCGCGCACCACTAAAATTCAGTTTGATTGTAACGCTTAGTTTAATTTCATTAGCCAGCTTACTGTTTTCAATATTAGCGGCTGTGTACCTATCCAGAAGAATGGTGGCACCTATTTCCAACCTAGCTGCCGGCACTCGAAAAATTGCGGAAGGTAACTACGGTAGCCACTTGCCAGTAACAACCAGCGACGAACTTGGGATCCTAACCTACTCGTTCAACCATATGAGTAGCAAAATTGACGAAGCACAAAAAGCCGCCGCAGTCAGCCAAACGGAAACTGAGCGACAACGTGGTTATTTAGAAGCGGTACTCACTAACCTATCATCAGGCGTATTCTCGTTTGATAAAGACCAGCGACTACAAATTAGCAACAGCGCCGCATCAGAGATTTTGGGAGTCGATTTACAAAGCGAACTTGGCAGCAATGTTGAACAACTCAGTCAAAACAACTATCAAACTGAGCATTTTTTCAACCTAATAGCAGCTGGTATTTCTTCAGGCCAACGCGAATGGCAAGACGAAATCACATTACTTGGTAAACATGGCCGACAGATATTAATTATGCGCGGTACTTTATTAACCACAGAGTCGTTAACTACTGAATCTCTAACCAGCGAACCAGTCGCTCAATCATCAGACGCAACAAAGTCTAATAGCATAACCGACTCTCAAACCAGTTACGTTGTTGTATTTGATGATGTAACCAATTTAATTCAAGCGCAACGTGATGCGGCATGGGGTGAAGTCGCTCGCCGTTTAGCTCATGAAATCAAGAACCCATTAACCCCCATTCAACTTTCTGCTGAACGAATAAAAAATAAATTCGCTGATCATGTTGATGGCGATTTGCGTGAAACCTTGGATCGCAGCACACGCACGATTGTGCAACAAGTTGAGTCCATGAAGGAAATGGTTAATGCCTTCTCAAGCTATGCCCAGCCTGTACGCGCCAAATTAGTTCAGTTAGATGTGAACCGATTAATTCGCGACATCGTTGAGCTGCACACATCAAGCTTACGAAATATTGAACTTAAGCTTGAACTCGAACCTGAGCTGCCAGAAATCAAAGCCAATGCATCTGCACTGCGCCAAGTATTTAATAATTTAATCATTAACGCGTCGCACGCGGTAGAGAATGAACCAGACGGGCAAATTATCATTCGCTCAGAAATAGCCTCAAAGGTCACCGGGAAATATGTGGATATCATGTTCATCGACAATGGTGTTGGCATCCCAGATGATATCCGCGACTCTTTATTTGACCCCTATGTCAGCAGCAAAGCAAAAGGCTCTGGCTTAGGTTTGGCTATTGTTAAACGAATCGTAGAAGAGCATAGTGGCTCTGTATGGACCAACGATGCTGACACAAACCATAAGCAAAGCGGTACCGAAATGCATTTGCGTTTACCAATCAACGCAATGCAAACCTATCGTGGCAATCGCGGACAAAATACATTACATTCTGACTCAGACACACAAATCATTCGCTAATGGTTTGAAATAACATGTTAGACAATCGCGTATTTAAGCAAACACCATTCACAGAATAAAAATAGTATGGCCAGTGATAAAGCGCACATTTTAGTAGTCGACGATGAGCCAGACATCCGCAATATTCTGCAAGACATCTTAAATGATGAAGGCTATGACGTTAGCACTGCGGAAAATGCCGATCAAGCGCGAACCCGTTTTAACGAAGTAAACCCGAACCTGGTTCTGCTCGATATATGGATGCCAGGCGAAGATGGCATCTCAGTGTTAAAAAGCTGGGTAGATAACTCTCAATTAAACGAAACCCCTGTGATCATGATATCCGGTCACGGCACCGTCGAGAATGCAGTCGAAGCCGTCAAACTCGGCGCCTACGATTTTCTTGAAAAACCGCTATCCACCGGAAAGTTATTATTAAGTGTTGAACGTGGCCTGGAAAGAGCGTCATTAAAACAAGAAAATACGCGCTTAAAATCACGTCTAAAAAACGAATCACCGATTATCAGCAATAGTGATTCAAGCCGCGAACTATTACGCCATATTCAATTACTTGGCCCCACAGATAGTTGGGTGTTCATTACTGGCGAATCAGGCACAGGCAAACGTTTAGTCGCGCACAAAATTCATGAGAATAGCCCACGTGCGAAAGCAGATTTCGTGGAATTAAATCTAGCAGCCATGCCGAGCGATAATGTTGCTCAACAATTATTTGGCAGTGAAGTTGACGGTAAAGTTCAGCTTGGCGCATTTGAACAGGCCAAAAATGGCACCTTATTTATCAACGAAGTCTTAGGCCTTAACTTAGAAATACAAAATAAGCTATTAAGCGCCTTGCAAGAACAACAGTTTTTACGC
>CAZOBR010000020.1:14045-22367 GCA_964578035.1 uncultured Gammaproteobacteria bacterium | reverse complement strand
GCGACGCTTAACGTCACCAATGCTTATAACCGCCCGCTGATTTTTCCACTTCTTTGTCTTTCTCTCTCTCGGCTTTAACCTCAGCCAGAGGTACTTGATAGTCGCAATAAGGGTACTTGCGACACATTAAAAATTTCTCGCCCATGTGCTTACCTTTTACCGCCACTTTTGTAGCGACTTCACCATTACATTTTGGGCACGACCGCGATCGCAGATAACTATTAACACTGGCCCCGACTGTGAGCTGCGATTGATGAGTTGGCGAATTCTCAAATTCTTTCTTTTTGGCGCGGCCTGTAATGATTCGATGGATATCAACGTCACGGTAGTCCTGACGAACATCAAAATAAAATAGACGGATACCACTTACTTGACAGACGCGGCTAACCAATTCTTGACGCCGACGTCGATCTTCACTATTGCTAAAATTTTCGAGCTCGACCACACCAAAGATTGACAAATCATGCTTTTGACACAACACATAATCTAAACGAGTACTTGCTAAACGCTTGCGAATGATGCGCTCTTGGAACCAGTTGATTCTTGGGCTAACGTTAACCACATCTAACATATTACCTTTGGCGAAAATATAGTAATCGTCACTCAGTGCGTCAATCAAATACTCAAAAAATGCTCTTTCCGCCGACAACAAAATACGACTTTTTCGCTGAACATGGGCATCCCTGATGTTGTTAATCACAACACGTTTATAAATCAACATAGCCACAGCAATTGCCACCGCTATGCACGCAATAAGTACAGCCACTTCCATCATAATACCCCGTATTTAGGCTTACTAATACATTGAGCCCGTTTACTAGTCCTTGCAATTATTTCCTATGGATGGAATTTAGCACGCTTTGCGTGTAAATTCTTTATGGAAAAGGCATTTTTTTGCCTTTTCCATAAAATAAAAAGCCTTTAAAAACGCTTGTTAAGGCTTACAAATAGGCAAATGAAACTCCCCGCCGCAAGCAGCGGGGTATCTATTTTGCGAAGCAAAATCTATCCCGTGGCAAGCCACGGGGAATTTAACCCTCGCTAGCGATTAAATTCAACCTTCAAGTACAAACGTGATTTTCAATTTAACTCGATAATCCACCACTTCACCATCTTTAATACCCAGCTCTTGGTCTTTTACCCAAGCGCCACTGACGTTCTTCAAAGTCTTTGACGCACGTGATACGCCGACGCGCGCAGCGTCTTCAAAACTCTTTGTTGATGAGGCCGTAATTTCAGTCACTCTTGCTACAGTCATAATATTCTCCTATAAAATAAATGGTTATTAATTAATCATCCTGCATGTTTTTAGGCCAGAGCAATGCCCTGCCCCATGCAGAATCAAAGGCAATGTGTCACACTTGCATTACCTGATAATTAGTCTATGCGCATCATGTAGTGATTACAAAATAAAACAGGTTATTTTAAACATCTTTACAAATACACCTTGAATACACGTATTACATACAATCCGAACTAGCTTGAGCGTGTAAGTATTCTTGATATTAGTCCGGTCTTAAATTTCAAGTTTATTTTAAGTCTAGAGAAATACGCGGAAAAACAAAAATGACAACAACTACCAAAAGTAAGTATCAAAATAAAATTGCAGCCCTTCTACGAAAAGCCGATATTCAAGTAAATGGAAATCGCCCGTGGGACATACAAGTGCATAACCCTGACCTATTCGCTCGAATTATTGGGCAAGGTTCATTAGGTTTAGGAGAATCGTACATGGAAGGCTGGTGGGACAGCGAACAGCTCAACACATTTTTCTTCAAGTTATTAGATGCCAGATTGCCAAGCCACGTGACCACACTGCGCGATAAATTATTTTACATTCGCGCGCATTTACTCAACCGGCAAAAAGGCAAACGCGCTTTCGAAGTAGGATCGCAGCATTACGACGCTGGAAATGACTTGTACGAACGAATGCTTGATAAACGTATGATTTACACCTGTGGTTATTGGCAAGATGCGAATAACTTAGACCAAGCGCAAGAACATAAATTAGAATTAGTATGCCGCAAGCTCAAACTTGAGCCAGGCATGCGCGTGCTCGACATTGGTTGCGGTTGGGGCGGCGCGGCGCGCTACATGGCCGAACATTATGATGTTGAAGTGGTCGGCGTCAGTGTATCGCAAGAGCAGGTTAATATGGCTAATCAACTTGCGCAACAACAGAACTTAAGCGCTGAATTTATATTTCAAGATTATCGCGATGTAACGGAACAGTTTGATCGTGTTTACTCTCTAGGAATGTTCGAACATGTTGGTTTTAAAAACTATGCAGAATACTTTCAGGTAGCAGACCGCTGTTTAAAAGAAGGCGGGTTGTTTTTATTGCACACCATTGGTCACCGAGTCACCAGCGAACTAGTCGACCCTTGGATAGAACGCTATATTTTTCCTAATTCCATACTGCCTTCTGCGGAGCTAATCAGCCGTCACAGCTGCGAATTATTCACAATTGAAGATTGGCATAATTTTGGCTTAGACTACGTAAAAACATTGCATGCATGGGACGCTAACACCAAAGCAGCATGGAATGATCTACCGAACTACAACGAAGAGTTTCAACGCATGTGGCACTATTATTTGATGTGTTGTGCCGGTGCATTTGAACTATATCGCAACCATTTATGGCAAATTGTTTTTTCAAAAGGTCAACAAACTGCTCCATATAGTGCGGTAAGATCAGCGGTTTAAAATAACAAGCTGAGTTCAAAACACGCATGCTTACATCCATTAATTTGCCTGACCAGCAAGGTAAATCAGTAAACGAAAAATCTCATGTGACAGCGCCGTGGTTTGAAATGCCTGCAAATAATGCGGATGCCGAAGTGATCCATTTTGCTGGGGCGAATGGCTTTCCGATTGCGACCTACCAAGAGTTTTTTGATAGCTTTGCAAAGCAATACAAAATTACCGGCATGGACTGTCGTGCGACTTGGTTGCCCAAAACAGATCCACCTAATAATTTCAGCATTGATGGTTTTGCAGATGATTTAATCAACGCAATAGAGACTCAACATAAACAACCAGTGATTGGTCTTGGGCATTCACATGGCGGCCTGATGACCTTGGTGGCTGCCGCTAAACGACCGGAACTGTTTTCAAAACTGGTGATTATTGAGCCTGCTGCGTTTCCAAACCCATGGATGGCGCCTGTTGCCGCCTTCGCGCCTAAATGGCTTATGTATCGTTTAGTACCATTCATAAAAGGCAGCCTTGAGCGCCAAACAATTTGGTCGAGTCCAGATGCGTTCTATCAACGCTATCACGGGCACCCAACATTTAAACGTTTTACTGATCGTTCATTGCGTGACTATGCTGAGCATGGACTACGTAAATTAGACGATGGCACTTACGAGTTGATTTTTAATCCAGCATGGGAAGCGCATATATTTTGTACACTAAAAGTCTTTTGGAATTATTTAGAAAAACAACAAACACCAACATTAATATTGCGTGCCGAGCACAGCAATTTAAATACCAAGCAAAGCTTTATACGGAATAAAAAACGAATAAATCAACTCACCACACTGGATGAGCTACAAGACTCCTACCATCTTTTCACGCATGAAAAACCGCAACAAACTCAACAAAAAATCTGTGACTGGTTGAGTAATAAGGCTTGACTTTAATATTTCAGAACTTATATTCTGTTAACTATGCCACGTAATAGAGAATTTCAACCAGAGAGCGTTGTAGACACTGCACTAGATTTATTCTGGCGCAAAGGCTACAAGGCTTGTTCTATGGCCGATGTGGTAAAAAAATCAGGCGTTGCACGATATGGCTTATATCAAGCATTTAAAGATAAGGATCAATTGTATTGCGCTGCATTAAAGAGTTACCAAGTAAAACTACGCAACTTTTTCTTTAAACCTTTTTGCGGTCGAAAAGCCGATTACGGAACACTTGTTGAACATTTTGATATGGTTTTAGAGCAACTTGAGACCGGCTTGCACGACGGCTGCTTTGCGCATCAAGCAGCAATTGAACGCGCGTCTGAGAGCGACAATGTGAATGATATTGTTAATTCGATATTTGATGAAGAAAAACAAGGCTACCGCGTTATTATTAAAAATGGTTTGGCCAGCGGCCAGATCAGACAACTGCCGGTCGATGACCTAGTGATTTATGTAATGGGCATCCAACGTGCGTTAATTGCAATGACAAAGCAAAACTGCTCTTACGAGGAACGCCAAGATTATGTGCGATGCTCTCTTGCATTATTAAAAGCATAAACATGAATATTGAAGATATGGTCGATAAAAATATTTAAGCAAATCACACTTTATTGATATCACTTGCGTAATATCGGATGTTAATAAAGTAAACAAATTCCGGCGGGCTTTTTTTTAAACTCGCCAGAACAGTCATTCTGTTTTAATGGCTTGTTGACCACAACATGTGAACACAACGCTAAGACATCGAATGATTTTTTTAACCCGAACCAGAACGAAAGTTCTGTTATTAACCTTAATACAATCTAAGAGGAAACAGTGAAAAATTTAAATTCTAAACAAGTTAAAGCAGCACTTGTCGCTACATCAGTAGCATTTTTAAGCAGTGGTGCAATCACTGCAAATGCGGGCACTGTTAAATCAGTTGGTTCTGCGGTATCACTTTGTAAAACCCTAGCTAAAGCAAACAACTCTGACTATAAAGGTAGTAAATTGATGAAAGCAAAACGAATCAAAAAAGGTTACCTAGTTCGTTTAAAAGTCCTAACCGAGCAAGGTAAGTCAGTTGCTCAGTGCAACATTCAGAAAGATGGCTCCATTGACTATAGTGTTATTTAAACACCACAGTAAATCTCAATTGCAAATACTTCATTTTATAAACGACAGAATCTAAGCCGCTCCTAGGCAATAGATAGCTAATTGGGACTTTGTACTCGGCGCGATACTGATATATTCAGTGTTGCGCTTTTTTTTGGCTTCAGTGGGGATTTATGCCGATTGGTCGCAAAAATTGTGCGAGTCATTCGCAGCGATTAAATTCACATAGCTGTCGAGAGAAGTTAATTTAAGCTGAGTTTCGTTCAGCGGCGTTATGTCTCGCGTAATTAACTTACGCATCCATTGAACACCCGCTTGATGCATAAACTCCATAATCAATTCGCGGGTACGCAAATTGTCAGTTTGATAATAGACCTCAATCAAACTATTGCCGATTTCATTTGATGACACATCTAATTGGCGGACTAACTTTCTACGCTCAGTACGACGAATAGTTTGTACCGCATCCAACATTACTTTAGATAGATTCATAGTATTTCTCTATAGTGGCAAATACACGCAAAGCGAGTCATGAATAATACTTTGCCAACAGCGTGATAAACCTTTAATTGACATTACGTCTACCATATTGAACAAGACCTCATCAATAAGCAATCGTCAAAAACTAAAAACATGTCAACAATTGTTAACCAATAAATTAGCCCCAGAGTTGGCTGCATTTCTTTCTAAACTCAACTTAAAAATGCTGATAAAAGCGCTGAAAGTCTCCGCCATACTGATCAAATATCGCGCTTAATTCAGGAACACGGTCGCGGTAGGTAGAAAAGGCGGCTAAACGGGCATTGTTAATAGGTGTTTTGAACCAGTGGTCAAACCAAGGTATACCATTCCATTTTTGTGCTTTGAGTAATTGGTACTCTGCTTTTAAGTTCTCGAACAATAATGCCCTTGCCTGAGCTTTCTCAGCATTTGAGCGATCACTTGTATAGACCTCACCTAACTTTTGTTTAATATTTTTGATTAATCCATTGAAATCATTCGAGGCATTCAACTTCTCGGTGTATTTTTGCACCTCACTTGGGCGATGTTGTTGTAACCAGCGCAAGGTACCCTGCTCTCCTACAACGGTGGCAAAGGCTTCATTAAACTCACTATCACTGTTTACATACAACACTTGGTGCGCCAACTCATGAAATAAGATTTCAGCTAGATCACCCGCACTATTACCCAACATCGAGGGTAATAAAGGGTCTGAGAACCAACCTAAGGTAGAGTAAGCCGCTGCGCCGCCAACGTAAGTTTCAAAACCTTTTGCCTGCAATGACTTTGCGTAACGTTGGGCGGATGCCAATTTAAAATAGCCTCGATAACTGGCACACCCAATCACCAAATAACACCATTGTTTGGCTTCTAAGGAAAACGGTTCAGCCGCCACCACCACCCACACTGGATAATCTCTTCTTAATGGCACATAGCTTTGATAACTTTTATTGTCCGGCAAACTCAAATCCGAAACGGCAAATTCGCGCAACTTAACGGCTAACTCAAGTTGCTGAGCCAACTCAGGTTCGGCGTTAGAAATGGCCTTGTCAATCGGCTGCCGCGCTAGCATTAAACGGCTGTGCCCAACTACGCTTTGCGTATAATAAGAAATACTACTGCATGCACTTAATAACAGCATGATTGCTAGTAGTAGACTTACTTGAATGATTTGAATAGCTCGTCTAAACAAAACAAGGTTATGTATCTTCGGTTAATTGAGTAGATGCATTACCGCTTATTTATGTCCGCGATCTCTGCGCTTTTTCTTCGCATAATCAGACTTCGGCTTCATGCTTGAGTTACGTTTCTTTGAATTGTAAGATTTTTTTCGTGTGCCATCAGCTTTTGCACCAGAGCCACCAGATTTACTTTGTGAGCTTGTCTCTTCCCCCTTAAAAACACTCAATGCTAACGGGCGCCCAGCAACTCGTACTTTTTTAAGAATCGACATAACGCCTTTAGGCATGTCGGCAGGTAAATCAACCGTTGAATACTCCTCGCGTATTTCGATCTCGCCAATGTATTTACTTTCAAGATCTGCTTCATTCGCAATAGCCCCCACAATATTTCCTGGCTTCACTTGATTACGGCGGCCAACATCAAGGCGAAACCGCGCCATGGCGATATCAGGGAAATCAATTAACGGAGTTGCTTTCAAATCTGGTGTGGGTTTGTCATCTTTGCGCCCACTGTCGCCACGTTCTCGACGAGGGCGCTTCTCAAAAGAGCGCTCAGAGCGATCAAACTCTTTATCGTTATTAAACTTTTTACGGGCTTGTTCTTCTCGATGCATTGCTTGTTCGTCTAATACCAATGAAGTATCGCCTTGCGCGAGAAACGCAGTGGCCGCAGCAATTTGTTCAGTACTGAGTTCTTTTTCTTGTTGTAGCTCGGTAATTAATTGCGAAAAGAAATCTAAATTTTCAGATACAATTGTCGTGTAAATTTTGTCTTTGAACCGATCAATTCGACTTTTATTAATGTCAGCAACCGTTGGCAAATCCATTGCTTCAATCGTTTGTTTGGTTGCGCGTTCAATCGAAAACAACATACGTTTTTCGCGCGGCGCAATAAACAAAATTGCTTCACCCGTTCGCCCGGCCCGACCCGTTCGACCAATACGGTGAATATACGATTCAGTATCATGCGGCACATCATAATTAATAACGTGACTGATGCGTTCAACATCTAAGCCTCGCGCCACCACATCGGTAGCCACCAAGATATCCAACTTACCGCTTTTTAAACGATCAATAATTTTTTCACGATTGGCTTGCGGAATATCGCCATTTAGCGCGTCGCTTCTAAAGCCACGGGCGCTTAACTTATCAGCCAGTTCAACAGTTGCATTCTTAGTGCGCACGAACACAATCACGCCATCGGTTTCTTCGCTCTCTAAGATACGCGTTATTGCATCTAATTTATGCGTACCGCGTACAATCCAATAACGTTGGCTGATATTTGCACCAGTTACAGTTTTACTGGCAATCTTGATGTGAACGGGGTCTTGTAAATGTTGATCGGCAACTTTTTTGACTTCACGCGGCATCGTGGCGGAAAACAGCGCAATTTGACGCTCGGGTGGAGACTGCTCAAGCACCCACTTCACATCATCAATAAAGCCCATGCGCAGCATTTCATCGGCTTCGTCTAACACAATGGCTTGCAGACTATCGAGCACCAATGTTTTACGCCGCATATGATCCATCACCCGCCCAGGAGTTCCTACCACAACTTGCGCACCGCGTTTTAGCTGCTTGAGTTGAATAGTGTAGGACTGCCCGCCGTAAATGGGCAGCACGTTAATGCCTTTTACGTGTTTTGAATATTGTTGGCACGCCTCGGCAACTTGAATAGCAAGTTCACGCGTAGGTGCAAGAATCAACAACTGGGGCGTTTTGTTCTTAGGGTCAATATTACTGATCAGCGGCAACGCAAATGCACCGGTCTTACCAGTACCCGTTTGCGCTTGACCCAATAGGTCTCGTCCTTCAGATAATACCGGGATGCTTTCTGCTTGAATTGGAGATGG
>CAZOBR010000020.1:0-14035 GCA_964578035.1 uncultured Gammaproteobacteria bacterium | reverse complement strand
TGTAAAAAAATAAGGATATTGGAGATGGGTTTTCATAACCCAGTTCAAGTACTGCCTGTAACATTGGTTTAGGCAGATGAAGGTCATTAAACGACAGGCTCACACCTTCGTCGACAGTCGAATCGGTCATACGTCTCACTTTATACGTGTATTGCGCTTGTCAAACAAACGCGTCATGCAAACCAAACTGGTTTACTAATAACAGGACTGTTGCTGTTTATTTAACGTACACTGGCGCAACTTTGCCTATTCGCTCAATTTGTGTGCTGTGAAAACAAAAACTTACAGACACAAGGCCGCGCAGTATACAGTCACACCCTGTATTGCACTATGCCTAATTAACAAAATTGCGATAATAAATTAGCGTTGTTCACTTATGTGTTAACCCGCACTTGAACATCGAATTAATAATGAATTACTCAAGGCGCGCTCTCGCACTGGCACCGCATTAGTTTGATAGTCTTGGTTGGTGACGAATTCTTTAAACGCAGCCCAGTTCGGATACTCAATAAAGAAAACTAAGTCTGCATCAAACTCACCAATGATTGCTCGCTCAGGTTGAAAAGCATCCAATTTTTTGCCGCCCACTGCGGCGATAAACGGACTGGCTAGCTTAATATATTCTTCGTAGGTCTCGCTGCCCCCGTCTTCTTTAAACCACAGCGCATTCAGCATAAATACTTTTTCGTCGGACATTTAATTACCTTTTAATTACTCAAATTATTTTTTAAGTTCCTAGAATGATTTTCAGTTGTTCACCATTAAATTCAATGATGTCGCCAGCGACAATTTTCTTGCGCTTCTGCGTTTCAATCTGTCCATTCACGGTCACTAAGCCATCTGCAACCATGGCTTTTGCTTCACCACCGCTGCCCACCAAGCCCTCAAACTTTAACAGTTTAAAGAGTTCTACCGGTTGTTTGTGTATTACTACATCGATCATTTCAATTATTTAGAATAGTGTCTGCCCAAACAATAAGTTTAGGTAAGCGCTAAGCTCAAAATACTTCAGTTAAAGGTTTAACGACTGTCTGATCACACCCAAATCATCGCCACGCATGTACAACTTATTCGTAGCATATTGATCGGCGGGTAACTCGATTAGCTCTTTGGCTCTGAGCATTGCTTGGTCAATTACTTTATCCGGCTCAACCACTTCGTCTAACATACCAATTTCAGCCGCTTGTTCTGGCGAATAGGGTCGAGATTGAACAATCGCGCGCGCATGATGGGTTGGGCTAATGTGCGTTTTGGCTATGACTTTCAAAATGGTCGTGAACGGCATTCCAATTGCGGTTTCGGGTAATCGAATCGCAAACTCACCGGCCGCTCCAACGCGGTAATCGGCCGCCAGCATAATAAACACACCCATGCCAACCGCATGACCTTCACACGCGGTGATAACGGGTTGAGGGTGTGAGTATATTTTCTCTGTCATTAGCATGCCTTGGTTTAACATTGCCTGTGCTGCGTCCATACCTTGGGCAATCACTTTCAAATCAAAGCCTGCTGAAAATATTCCCGGGTTGCCACAAATCAACACTGCTTTGGCTTCTTCTTTGGCTTTGTCTAGAGCGCTTATTAAATCAGTTGCGACCTCTAGTGAAATGGCATTGGCTTTGCCGTTATCCAGAGAAATTTTGGCAACACCATCGTCTAACAGTTCGTATTTCATATTTGATACCTTGTATTTAGCACTCATTTTGTTAGTCACATTGTAATAGTTAACTGGCTAATGTAAACCGCTTTAAAAATCCAGTGACTATAGAATTAGCGACTAACTAGAGAGTTAGCGATTAGCAACTGCTTAGCTTATCCTATCGATAATTTTTTATCTTAGAGGCATGTGATGACCACGCCCTCAGGATGTGGTTTTCTTTTACAGCAATAAAAAAGGCTTGGCAGTTACTACCAAGCCTTTTATTTTTAATAAGCGTTAAACGTTTAGTTTAAACGCTCCATCACGGTGGTGATGCCTTGACCTAAACCAATACACATCGTTGAGATAACCGTGCTGTGATCTTGTTGCTCCATTACCGTTAATGCCGAACCGGAAATACGCGTGCCTGAGCAACCAAACGGATGGCCGAGCGCAATTGCGCCGCCATGCACATTTACTTTGTCTTCCATAGAATCAAGCAAATCCAGATCTTTAAGCACTGGTAAAGACTGTGCAGCAAACGCTTCGTTTAATTCAACGTAGTCAATATCGCTGATTTGCATACCTAACTGCTTAAGCGCTTTCTTGGTTGATGGCACTGGACCATAACCCATGATCGACGGATCAACACCCGCTAAGGTTGTTGCAGTGATACGAGCTTTGGCTTTAATGCCAAGCGCTTCAGCGCGTTCTGCAGACATGATGATCATGCCAGAGGCACCATCAGTCACCTGCGATGACGAACCCGCTGTTACAGTACCACCACGTGGGTTAAATACTGGGCGCAATTGAGACAAACCTTCTACTGTGGTGTCTTCACGAATGGTTTCATCATGCTCAACCATAAACGGCACACCGTCTTCGTCGTGCCCCATAACTGGAATAATTTCATTGGCGAACTTACCTTCAGAGCGTGCTTTGCCAGCAAGGCGGTGCGAACGCTCAGAAAATTTATCCATGTCTTCACGCTTAACCCCATGCATCATCGCCAACATTTCGGCTGTCAAGCCCATGCTGCCGGATGCTTTTGCAACCGATAGGCCAAGTTCTGGATTAGGGTCAACACCTTTATTCATGTCAATATGACCCATATGCTCAACGCCACCCACCACATACACATCGCCAATTCCGGCCATAATGTTTGCCGCAGCTGTGTGCATAGCTGACATAGACGAACCGCACAAACGGTTAACTGTTTGCGCAGGTACCGTATGTGGCAAACCAGCTAACAAACCAACAAAACGAGCAAGGTTAACACCTTGCTCATCACGTTGCATAACACAACCCCAAATCAAATCATCAATACTACTTGGGTCAAGCGCTTCGTTGCGTGCTAATAAGCCTTTGATCACTTCTGCGCTAAGTTCGTCAGCACGGGTGTGGCGAAAACAACCACCTTTTGAACGACCCATTGCAGTACGTGCAAAATCAACAATAACGGCGTCTCTTGGATTGATACTCATAATATTTTACCTTCTAAAATTTTATCTAATTACGCTGCGTAATATTTAGTGCCATTAGCGGCCATTTCTCGTTGCGCGTCGGTTGCTTCAAATAGCTTACCTAGGTGCTTGTATTCATCACACATTGCAACAAACTTCTCCATACCAATAGAGTCAACCCAACGGAAAGCGCCACCCCTAAAAGGAGGAAAACCAACACCGTAAATAAGTGCCATGTCAGCTTCTGCAGCAGAATCCACCACGCCTTCTTCTAAACAGCGTGCTAATTCGGTGGCCATTGGAATCATCATTCGAGCGATAATTTCTTGTGCGTCGAACTCTTTACGATCGGCGGTCACATCATCAATCAAGTCATAACTTTCTTGCGACACTACTTTTTTAGGTTTACCGCGTTTGTCTAACTCATAAACGTAAAAGCCTTTACCATTCTTTTGGCCATAACGTTCATTTTCATACATCACATCGCCAGCCGTTTTGTAGTCTTTGCTCATACGGTCAGGAAAACCTTCTTCCATAACAGCTTCGCAATGATTGCCGGTATCAATACCGACAACATCCATCAAATAAGCAGGGCCCATTGGCCAGCCAAACTTTTCCATCACTTTATCAACTTGTTGGAAATCGGCGCCGTCTTTTAACAGCCCCATAAAACCTGCAAAATATGGGAATAAGACTCTGTTTACCAAAAATCCGGGGCAATCATTCACAACCACAGGCTTCTTACCCATGGCACTGGCATAAGCAACAGTACGGGCTATTGCTGTGTCAGACGTTTTCTCACCACGAATCACTTCTACAAGCGGCATAGCATGCACAGGGTTAAAAAAGTGCATACCGCAGAAATTTTCTGGGCGCTCAAGTGCTTCGGCTAGATACGTAATTGATATAGTTGATGTGTTTGATGTAATGACTGCATCGGCATCAACTTGCTTTTCAACTTCGGCTAACACAATGTGTTTAACCTTTGGGTTTTCAACTACGGCTTCAACAACAACATCAACATCATCAAAGTTATCATACGACAACATTGGGTCAATATCGGCAAGAATAGCGCCCATTTTTTCAACAGACATACGGCCACGGTTTACTTGTTTAGAGAGTAATTTATTTGCTTCAGACAAACCGAGGTCTAGACCCTCTTGATTGATGTCTTTCATTTTAATTGGCGTGCCTTTGTAAGCTGACTGATAAGCAATACCGCCCCCCATAATGCCAGCGCCTAAGACCGCCGCACGTTCAATTTTCTTATCCGCTTTTTTGGCCCAGCCCTTGGCTTTTTTGGCCAACAATTGATCACTTAAAAAGATACCAACCAGTGACTCGGCCGCCGTTGTTTTGGTTACTTCAACAAAGCCTGCGCGCTCTACTGCGAGTGCATCATCGCGGCTCATGGTTGCTGATTTTTCAATACAGTTAATCGCAACCATGGGCGCTGGGTAATTTGGCCCAGCTTGGCCGCCAACAAAACCTTTTGACGTAGTAAACACCATGGCCGATTCAACTTGGTTCAACATCAATGGGCCTGTTTTCAGTGCTCGACGCTTTGTGTAATCCATTTTTCCGTCAATCGCATTTTGCAATACACCTAGAGCGGCATCGCGTAATTTCTCTGGTGCGACCACGCCGTCTACCACGCCCGCTTTTAATGCGGCATCTGGACGTTGCTCTTTACCAGAAGCGATCCATTCAATAGCGGTATCTGAACCGGCAATTCTTGGCAAACGAACCGTGCCACCCCAACCAGGAATAATGCCTAATTTTGTTTCAGGTAAGCCCACTTTAGCCACAGTGCTCATAACACGAAAGTCACATGCCAACGCAAGCTCTAAACCGCCACCCAAAGCATAACCATTAATTGCTGCCACACTTGGAACACCTAAATCTTCAAGACGATTAAAGTTTTCAGTATTTTTTGCCAAATGTTCACCTGCGTCAACATCACTGTCGCCCAACATTGGAATGAATTCAGTGATATCTGCGCCGACTACGAATACTGACAAGCACACCTTTAACATCAGAGGCTTGTTCTATCGCGGTAATCGCTTGGTTAAGTTCTGCAACTGTGGCGGAATCAAACTTGTTAACGGACTCGCCTTGCAAGTCAAAATTAATTTCGGCAATACCATTATCCAACATGGTTACCGACAGGGAGTTACCTTTAAACATCTAATGTGGCCTCGTAGTTAAGTGGAATTTAATTTAATAACACGGTTAAGCAATTTCTATGTGTGCAAAAGCATCAATATTATTGTTTATAATAAATGTAGCTGTTGTTACTTGCCCATTCACTTTATGCCGTGCTGTAGTACAAAACATAATGGCAATATTATCGTCAAGCCGACTATCGAACGCCAGCATTTGGTGCCATTATGTGACAATTAATAGGTATTCACCGCATCAATATTAAAAGTGACCGGATTTTCTGCCTTACACTAACATCTTAACAATACAATTGTGTAATAAACTTTAAGACTAGCTCTTCGATTCATGTTCGAGCAACCAAACTTTGCGCTCCAGACCAAAAGCATAACCAGTCAAGGCGCCATTGCGACCAATCACCCGATGACATGGCACAACAATCGTTAACGGGTTACGGCCATTTGCCGCGCCAACAGCGCGCATAGCTTTTGGTTTGTTTATCAAACCAGCAATATCACTGTATGAGCATGTTTTACCGTGCTCAATAGTGAGTAAGGCCTGCCAAACCTCCTGCTGAAATGCTGTGCCTTCAGGCGCAACTGGCAAATCAAATGATTGGCGTTTGTTGTTAAAATACTCATTAAGCTGCTGAACGGCCAGATCGGTCATCGTATTTGGCTTTGACGCTCTTTGACGTTGTTCCTCAACAAAATAAATTGATTTAACTGCATGCTCATCCGCACTGATTTGCATACTGCCTAACGGGGTCGCTAAATAATCAATAAATAATGTCATACGTCACTCAGAGTTGATTCCATAACTGAAAGGTTAAATAACTGCGCCAAGGGCTTGCGAGCTCAATAGCTGGCATTCGATCAACCCCTTTTAATGCATTCTTCAAACCAGCATCACCGGCCAACCAGATATCAGGGTCTTTACTGGCACGCAGTTTTACATAGTTTGCTGTCCAAGGGCCAATGCCTTTGAGGTCAAGCCAAGCATCAATATTATCCGGTTCAGGGCTTGTTAAAAAGTGTTCCGCTAAGCGGCGCAACGTATCTTTGCGCGCCTGAGGCATACGAAAAAAAGATAAATCACTGCTAGCCACGGATGATGGTTCAGGAAACATATAACATGCTGCCGGTGTATCGAACTGAACTTTTTGACCTAAATTTTCAACGAATGCGGTAACTAAATTACGCGCCGCCCCCACCGACACTTGTTGACCTAAAATAGCGCGAACGCCTGCTTCGAAAGGCTCCCATATTCCTGGTATGCGCAATCCTGCTTGATAATTAATTTGTGAGCCAAGTAAAGCTATTAAATGTTGGTCAATTTTTTGGATTGGCGCATCTAAATCAAACAACTCACGTAAACGCTGGGTAATGCTGTATAAATCTTTAAGCTCACTTAAGTGCAAGCTAAACTCTAAACAATTTTTCTCAGGTTTCGCACTTACCTCGAAATAGCCAATGGTGTCACGATAACGAATCGTTCGTCCGTAGCTAGATTGCCCAGCCCATTCCAAGCCGCCAATCGTTCGCGCATTTAAAAATGCAAACATATTTCGCCACGCATACGGCGGGCGATAGTGCAGCTGCAACTTGAGTCCATTTGTGTGCGTTGAATTACCTTTACGAATCTCCCGCGGGCTTAAACCCATATTCTGTTGCATCGCCTCATTAAAACGTCTCACGCTATTAAAACCGGAAGCAAAGGCAATATCAGTGATTTTCAAATTCGATTGGTGTAGCAATTGCTTAGCAAATAAGCATTGCTGATAAATGGCATACCGCTTGGGTGATGTTCCGAGTTCTTCATTAAATAAACTGCGTAAATGCCGGCTAGACATACCAAGCCTGCTTGCTAACTGTTCAATCGAGTGCTGTTGCAATGCTCCTTGTTGAATTAGTTTAAGTGCTCGGTTAAAGGATGTTTTTGTGCCAAGCCAAGCGCATGATTGCGGCGCGCTGTCAGGGCGACACCGCAAGCAAGGCCTAAATCCAGCTAACGATGCAGCAATCGCCGTTTCGTAATAAGCTACATTTTTTTCCAGCGGCGGATTCGCTGGGCATATTGGTCGACAATAAATGCCGGTTGTCTTAACACCAATAAAAAAAACACCATCAAATCGTGCGTCTTTGGCAATTCGAGCATTAGCGTATTTTTTTATGCTCGCCTCAATTTTTATTTGAGGAGCGATTTGATTACCAGTTTGAACAGAGGGTTTAACAAATTGCATTCGACCATTTTACGGCCAAGACAAAAAAATACGAGCAGTTTTCGGAACTCTAAACTTGAAACACACATTGCTCTATCACCCAACTGAATCGTATTCAGTTGGGTGATAGCCATTACTTATAAATCTTTATAAGAATCGTCTTGCTTATCTACCAAACGCGCTATTGCATTAAACTCTTGCTCTCCGGGAACAGCATCGCCCATGCTGGCCATTTGCATTTGAAGCAATTCTTCGCTTTTCTTGCCAATCTCTTGTGACACCTCAACCAATGGTCTACCGGTTGCATCGGCGGCAGCTTGAATTTGGCATGATCTATCAAGCAAAGCCATGTTCACGAACATTTCAGGAATACTTCGCCCACAGGTTAATAGACCGTGGTTACGCATAATAAGATGATTCTTTGTGCCCAAGCTGTTCACTAAATCTTCTTTCTCACCTTCAACCACGGTAATCCCTTGAAAGTCGTGATACGCCACTTGGTTATACAATAAAACAGAATAAAAGTTATCAATACGCAAGCCATCTTGTTGGCAGGCCACGGTCATACCAGCGGTTGAATGAATATGGCCAATGCAATGCGCATCGTCACGCGCCGCGTGTATTGCGCTGTGGATCAACATACCCGCTGGGTTAACCGCATAATCAGTTTCTTCAACGGTATTACCGTTGATATCCACTTTAACAAGGTTGGATGCCGTTACTTCTGAGTAATGAAGACCATAGGGGTTAATTAAGAAATGATCGTCAGTACCCGGTACTTTTACTGTAATGTGGTTGTAGATCAATTCACTCCAACCCATGTAGTCAAAAATTCGATAGCACGCAGCTAGTTGTATGCGAATATCGCGTTCCGCTTGGTTCATTGTTCTGACCTCTGTCTGAGAATAAATTTATTAGTCGTTTTGTCCATTGTATCTCTGAACAAACTCGAACGCAAAGCCAGAAAGTTTTTTACTGCTACAATTTTTTCGGTGAGAAAGCCAAGTAACACAAAGGTCCAATAGCTCCCACAAATAAAGTAGCAATTACCCAAGGCCAAGGGTTACGTCCGGTATTACGGGCATTCGGAATTAACCAACACAAAACAAGTATTAAAGCTATTACCAAATCAGTAAACACTTGCCAACCCGCTGGGCTGTGACGGTGATAATCGAAGATTCCCCAGTAGCCCACCTGCATGACAGCGTAGACAGTTAGCGCGACAAACGGTACCAATAAAAAGATTGCAAGACTTCGTATATTCATAAATGTCCTCGTAGTTTTAAAGATATGATTTTTCTGTTTCAGTTTGCGGAACTCACAAACGTAATTCAATTACCTCAGAGGTTATTGAGTTGGGTGACTGCTATGTGCAAAATAAAGTCTTACTTTAGGCTGAAATGATGCAAACAAGTGAGCGATTAACTCAATACGCAACTAAATGCGATTAATGAACTATGACAATGAACACCAACACTGTAGCTAATGATTTTCATGCGTCGCTGCGTAATTGGCGCAAAACCCGCAAGCTCTCACAATTAGAATTGGCACTAAACGCCGAAGTGTCGCAACGGCATATCAGCTGGCTGGAAACAGGCCGCAGCCAACCAAGTCGTGAGATGGTTGTCCGCTTAAGTGACGCAATGGATGTTCCGTTGCGCGAACGGAATCAATTATTAAATGCCGCGGGCTTTAGCAATATGTACACCGAAAAAACGCTAGACGAACCAAGCATGTTACCGGTATCAAACATTCTTGTAGAAATGCTCAAGCACCATGAGCCCTACCCAGCTTATGTATTAGATCGCCACTGGAATATTAAAATGAAAAACTCGGCGGCAGACGTTTTATTTGAAATGACCGACAAAGAACCAGAACAAATTTGGCGAGCCGTCGGTGATGACGGAAACTATAATCTTGCCCTATTGTCTGTGCACCCAAATGGCTTGCGCCAATACATTACCAATTGGGATGAGTTCATCTGTTTGTTTATGCGACGCTTGCGCAAAGAAGCAAGCGAATCAAACGACCCAACCACGATGCAGGCTTATCGAATGCTAGCTGAGTACGCAGGTGAGCTGCCTGAAGAAAACGTTAGCGAACAATTGCTGCCCATCATCTCATTAGACGTTAACTTCAACGGCATTGCCTTAAGTCTATGTTCCGTGATTTCAACCTTTGGAACCGCACAAGACATCACCACAGACGAATTGCGTATCGAAACCTTTTACCCCGCAAACGAAGAAACTGCGCGGTTTTTTAATGAGTAATGATTTTTAACGAGTAAAATATGCAAACCGACAAAATTTATGTATCACTATTATTCCTTGTAGCACTAATCAATTTTGTCCCCATTGCAGGAATTCTCTCCTTAGACAAAATCAATCAAGCCTATGGACTGGCAGTGAACGACAATAATTTAGCCATTGTGTTGCGTCATCGCGCCCTAGTGTTTGGCTTACTTGGCGGTTTCTTGTTTTATTCGCTGTTTAGCCCAAGCTACCAAACTGCCGCAATCACACTGACCGCTATTTCGATGCTTGGGTATTTGTATTTCTTCTGGTCAGTCGGTAATGCCAACACCGCCCTATCAAAAGTAGCCTATGCAGATATTATTGGCATGGCGCTATTATCAATTGCAATCGCTTTAAAATATTTCAGCAAATAGCCTATAATTTTTGCTTCTATACTAAAAATCAGGGAAGCAGGAAGTGAAGACTTATGTAAAACAAATACTATTCCTAGTTCTCGGCATTAGCTTAAGCACACAAGCCTTGGCATTAAATTTAGAGAAATTAAATGTTGCGCCTAAATTATCTAAAGAGTTAGCCAAAGGAAAATTCAAAAGCGAGTTAAAGGAACTAGAAAACGAAACAGGATACATAGCCGCAAAGCCGATAAAACGAATTCCGCCAAAATACCCATTTAATCAACAAAAAAAAGCTCAAGGTGGAATCGTAGAGATTGAATTTATGGTGGATCGAGAAGGCAAAGTATTTGAGCCTATCGTGACAAATTCCACACATCCAGGATTTGAAGAAAATGCGGTAGACGCGGTCAAAAAATACCAGTTTGAACCAGCCACTCTCGATGGTAATCCCATCATATCCTCGGACAGTATGCGAATGTTTTTCGAAATTGAGGGTACCAATGAAGGGGCCGGCAGTACATTTATCAAACTTTACAAAAGAACTAATCAAGAATTAGACAAAGAAGTAGTCAATCAAAAGAAAGTAAGAAGAAATTTAGAGCGAATGGCAAACGCGCGTTATATAAATAATTACAGTCTAGGTTTTTTGTATATTCAAAAATTCCGTTATGCTGCGAAATTTTTAACTAAAGAAGAGCAACTCGATTCTTTACAGAACCTCTTACTATTTAGTGAAAACAAAAATCATAAGAAGGAATTCATTGATGCTAAAACGACGACGACGTTCAGAATGAATATTCTTCAACTATTGATTCAACTTGGGTATTACGGCAAAGCTCATAATGACTACTATTGGCTAAAAAAGGAATTACCTCACGCTGCTAAACCGTTTGAAAAAGCCATGAAACTGATTTATGAAAAGCTTAACAGCAATGAGGGAATAGCTCGAAACATAAGTATTGACGAGCGCGGTTATGAATTCCTTCATCTGGCTAAACGCAGCATCGAGTTTAATGACATAAAAGGCAACATCAAAAAATTAAATCTACGCTGCACACGTAACTTTGCAAGCATCGAGTTTAACCCTGAAAACAATTATCAAATACCCAAAAGCTGGGGATCGTGTAATCTTGAAGTTGTCGGTGAGCCAGGTACTTCGGCAGTGCTCGCACAATATTGATAGATGAATTAAACCGTCAGAAAAGCACTAAGCAAGAACGTCTAATGTATTGCTAGAGCCCTTTGCCCACAGTTTCAGTCTGCAAACTTCAATAGATTATCTGGTCGGATCAGACGATTTGCCAATCCTGTTTTTAATTCATCTTTAAAACCGACACTATTCAATAACTGATCAACATTTGTTGTGTCACTGAGCGCTTGATAAAAATCAACTGGCCGTTGGAACATCCATAATGAATAAGGCAGTACTACGCGTTGTTCTTCTATTCCTTCTACCGTGAAGGGTTGCATACCAATAAAGCGGTCAATTTCATCTGCGTTAGGATTGTCTTTGCGCCACTGATCTAGTTTTTTATCTGCACCGACTAAGGTTGGTAATTGCTCACTTGCCATGCGCTTTAATATTGGCAACAACGTTGTTGGAATTTGATCATTGGCTACTAGTTCACCGCTTGGAATGTCATCGCTGATCATGCGCTCTACCCATTTGGCAACCTCTGGGGCGGTTGTTCGCATTAGGTCACCCGGTACTGGGTCTCGGTATAAGTGCGCATATAAGGGACCAATAAATCCAAAGTCAGCAATGCAAGGCCGGCCACCTAACAGAAAATCGTGTTCTTTAAAATGCGCATTTAGGTCGGCCAGCAGTTGCTCATACGATGCTTCAACGGCTAAACGGCTGCGGTCTGTAATACCCAGCCTAGTAACCGCACCTTCAAATTTTGCACCAATTTTCTTACCTAACCATGCACGGATAAACGCAGGTAAATACGGCGAAATAATCGTGCCAAAATCCGCGTAAATTTTATTTTCTTGTTTGTGATGCCAACGATAATGCATAGCCGGTATCACTAACCATTCATCACCATAGACTTCTAATAATAATGAAACTAACTTTTGTACAGGTGACTCGGGGTACACAGACGGCTCAGGAAAACTTTGTTCCAGCGTGTCGATAATAACCGTAGTATCTTGTAACACTTGATCGTTAGGTGTTTGCACAACTGGGACGAAACGCACCCCAGTCCGAGGAATAATGAATTTACGATAAATGTTAAGCGTTGATTGTATTTCTTGATACGGAATACCTTTTTTCTTTAAATACGACCGTGCTTTACCCGTGTATAGGGAAAATGATGTTCCGTATAATTTATAAACAGACATTTCTACCTCTTATGATGTCAACAAATATTCGACCAAGCTAAGCGACGGCCTTTTTAAATAGATTGTCACGTCGCTGCGCTCCTCACAATGACGAAGAATGCAGCCGTGAGCCATTAAAAAACTTTTTTCGTTTACAGTAACTTAAACGTTAACCTCAAAGAGCCCTGCTGCGCCCATACCGCCGCCTACGCACATCGTAATAACCACGTATTTGACCCCACGGCGTTTGCCTTCAATCAGCGCGTGACCCACCATACGCGAGCCACTCATACCATACGGATGGCCGACTGAGATAGCACCACCATTTACATTGAGCTTATCGTTATCAATACCTAATCGGTCTCGACAATAAAGCACTTGAACGGCAAAGGCTTCATTCAACTCCCATAAACCAATATCATCGACACTCAAGCCGTTTGCTTTGAGTAGTTTTGGAACAGCAAAAACTGGGCCAATACCCATTTCATCTGGCTCGCAGCCAGCCACGGCCATACCGCGATAAATACCTAAAGGTTCTATGTTTCGTTGTTCGGCTAATTTGGCATCCATTACGATCTGCGCAGAGGCACCGTCAGATAATTGCGATGCATTACCAGCGGTAATTGTGCCGCCTTCGATCACTGTTTTAAGCCCGGCTAAGCCCTCAGCCGTGGTTGCGCGAATACCCTCATCTTGCGAAACAGTCACTTCTTGTGAAGAAACTTCTTTCGTTTCTTTATCCATGACCAATTTATTGCATGTTACTGACACGAGCTCATCGTCAAAGTGACCAGCGGCGTAACCCGCCGCTGTACGAGTTTGCGATTGCAAGCCGTATTCGTCCATTGCGTCTCGGGAGATACCATATCGAACAGCAACGGTTTCCGCCGTTTGCAGCATTGGCATGTAAATATGCGGGTGTTGTTCTACAAGCTCTTTATCAACCGCACGATGCAAATTCATTTTGTCGTTTTGCACAAGACTGATGCTGTCTAGCCCGCCACCTACAATCGTACTCATGCCGTCGACAATAATTTGTTTTGCTGCGGTTGCAACCGCCATCAAACCAGAAGAACACTGACGGTCTATCGACATACCAGAAACAGTGACTGGCAAACCAGCCCGCAATGCCACCTGGCGCGCAATATTGCCGCCTGATGACCCTTGCTGGAGCGCACAGCCCATAATCACATCATCGACTTCTTGTGCTTCGATACCTGCCCGCTCTACAGCCGCAGCCACAGCGCTGGCACCTAAAGTTGGTGCAGACAAATCATTAAACGCGCCACGATAGGCTTTACCAATGGGCGTACGTGCGGTGGATACAATAACGGCGTCTTTCATAATATTCTCGGTTAATTAAATAAATTTGTTCAACTGACTTTCTGCTTTCAATGTCACCCAGTGGGCTTAGCGACGAAAGATATTTTAAGCTATACGACTTTACCAAATAGATTGTCACATCGCTGCGCTCCTCACAATGACGGGAGGAATACAGCCTGAGCGCTCTCAAAACAGCCCTGAGCTCTTTTCATAAATATCTTTTAATTTATGAAAACTTAAAAACACAGCCCTGAGCC
>CAZOBR010000019.1:544-22458 GCA_964578035.1 uncultured Gammaproteobacteria bacterium | reverse complement strand
TGAAGACGGCAAAATCAGCTTAGAACCTGTTTACTGTTTAGGCCACTGCGCATGCTCGCCATCAATTCGAGTGGGCGAAAAAATGCATAGCCGCATGACCGTCGACAAGCTCGACACTGTCATTGAACAAATAAAAGCCATTAGCGAGATAAAAGCCCAAGCTTAAAGAATATCCATTATGAGCACACGCATATATGTACCACAAGACTCCACCGCTTTATCAGTTGGCGCTGAAGAAGTCGCCAATAAGTTAAGTTCTGCATTGGGTGATGATGCGAAAATCATCCGTAACGGTTCTCGCGGCTTGTATTGGTTGGAGCCATTAGTCGAAGTAACAACACCTGAAGGCCGTGTTGCTTATGGGCCCGTGAGTGTTGACGATATTGATGAGCTAGTTGCTCAAGGCATGCTCGATGGCGCGCAAGACCACCCTTTGTCCTTAGGCTTAATCGAAGAATTGCCGTTTTTGAAAAAACAGCAACGATTAACCTTTAAGCGAGCAGGCATTATTGATCCGAACTCACTCGACGACTACGAAGCACATGACGGTTATATTGGTCTACGCCGAGCAATCAATATGACACAACAAGAGTGTGTAGACGAAGTCAAACACTCAGGTTTACGTGGCCGAGGTGGCGCTGCTTTTCCAACGGGCATTAAATGGCAAACAGTATTGGGCGCAGGTAACGAGCAAAAATACATTGTTTGTAATGCTGATGAAGGTGACTCCGGCACCTATGCAGACCGCTTACAAATGGAGGCAGACCCATTTGCACTTGTCGAGGGCATGACCATTGCCGGCATTGCAGTAGGTGCGAACAAAGGTTTTATTTATCTGCGAGAAGAGTATCCACATGCACAAGAGCGTTTAAATCATGCGATCAACGTTGCCAACGAGAACAACTTACTCGGCGACAACATTCTTGGTAGTACGCATAGTTTTGATTTAGAAGTGCGTATGGGCGCAAAATCTTATGTATGTGGCGAAGAAACAGCCCTTCTAGAAAGTCTCGAAGGTAAGCGCGGTATGGTACGCGCTAAACCACCCTTACCTGCCCTTGAAGGCTTATTTGGTAAGCCAACTGTGGTAAACAATGTTTTATCACTGTCAAGCGTGCCCATCATTTTTGCCAAAGGCGCTGATTACTACACGTCGTTTGGTATGGGGCGTTCGCGCGGCACAATGCCATTCCAATTAGCTGGCAACCTCAAATACACCGGCCTTGTTGAGTTGGCGTTTGGTGTTACGCTAAATGAGTTACTGCACGATTTTGGCGGCGGTAGTCGTAGCGGTGAACCACTACGAGCAGTGCAAGCGGGTGGCCCACTTGGTACGTATATGCCTGAAAGCCAGTGGGATGTGCAAATGGATTACGAAGAACTGGCCGCAATTAAAGCAGTACTCGGCCATGGTGGTTTAGTTGCATTTGATAGCTCAGTCAACTTGCTCGATCAAGCGCGTTTTTCAATGGAGTTTTGCGTTGAAGAGTCTTGCGGCAAATGCACGCCATGCCGTATTGGTTCGGTGCGCGGAGTTGAAGTGATCGATAAGATCAAAAACAACGACAACCGTGGCGAAAACATTGAACTACTCAGCAGCCTTTGCAATACGATGGAAGGTGGCTCTTTATGCGCAATGGGCGGCATGACACCATTCCCAGTACGCAGCGCGCTGGAACATTTTGCAATTGATTTTCAAAACAGTTAATAAGAAAGCGATTAAACGAAATAGCTAAAACGAGAAATACCATGAACAAATCTGTCGACCTAGGCTCGCTTTCTAAACAACCTTCTCTTCGAGACTTAATTGAGCATGTTGATCCGAATAAAGATTACGGCACGCCGTCGCCAATCAATTACATTGATCAAGCGGACCCAAATTATACTACCGAACTCGTAACGGGCATGATCGACGGTCAGTCAATCACGGTACCTGCTGGCACTTCAATTATGCGTGCCGCTGCGACTAGTGATATTAACGTACCAAAATTATGCGCTACCGACAGCGTTGAGCCTTTTGGTTCATGTCGCTTATGCGTCGTACAAATTGAAGGCCGCCGAGGTTTTCCAGCGTCATGCACAACGCCGCTTGAAGAAGGCATGGTCGTTACAACTCAGAATGAACCGATTGCTGATTTACGCCGTAACGTGATGGAGCTGTATATCTCAGACCATCCACTAGACTGCCTAACCTGCGCTGCCAATGGCGATTGCGAATTGCAAGATATGGCGGGTGCGGTGGGCTTACGCGATGTGCGTTATGGCTATGAAGGTGACAATCATCTCGATTCAGTCAAAGACACATCAAATCCCTACTTTGACTTTGACCCAAGCAAATGTATTGCGTGTTCGCGCTGCGTACGTGCCTGCGAAGAAACACAAGGCACTTTTGCACTGACCATCGAAAACCGTGGTTTTGCATCGAAAGTAAGCCCAAGCCAATCGGAAGCCTTTATTGATTCTGAGTGCGTATCTTGCGGCGCTTGCGTACAAGCCTGCCCAACGGCCACATTAGTAGAAAAATCGGTCGTAGACGCCGGTCAACCAGAACATTCAAAAATTACCACCTGCGCTTATTGTGGTGTGGGTTGCGCATTTAAAGCTGAGATGAAAGGCGATCAAGTGGTACGCATGACGCCTTACAAAGGCGGTCAAGCCAACCGTGGACACTCCTGCGTCAAAGGGCGTTTTGCGTTTGGTTACGCAACTCACAAAGAACGTATCACCACACCGATGATTCGTGACTCAATTGATGAGCCTTGGAAACCAGTTGAGTGGGATGAAGCTTTTGAGTTTGCCGCGGCTAAGCTAAAAGGCATTCAAACAAAATATGGCGTTAAATCGATTGGTGGCATCTCATCATCACGCTGTACCAACGAAGAAGTCTGGCTGGTGCAAAAAATGGTGCGCAGCGCGTTTGGCAATAACAACGTGGACACTTGTGCGCGTGTATGTCACTCGCCAACCGGTTATGGCCTAAAACAAACATTAGGCGAAGCTGCTGGCACTCAGAATTTTGACTCCGTTGCGGCGGCAGACGTAATCATCGTAATGGGCGCAAACCCAACGGATGCCCACCCAGTATTTGCGTCGCGCTTGAAGAAACGTTTACGCGAAGGTGCAAAACTGATTGTGGTTGACCCTCGTCAAATCGCCTTGGTAAATGGCCCACACATTAAAGCAAACCATCACTTGAAATTGATGCCAGGCACCAACGTAGCGTTCTTAAATGCGATGGCACATGTGATTGTGCGCGAAAACTTATACGACCAAGCTTTTATTGAAAACCGTTGCGAAAGCGAACCGTTGGCTGAATGGTTTGAGTTCATCAAAGACGAAAAACATTCACCTGAGAATAGCGAAGCGGTTACTGGTATTCCCGCCAGTGAACTGATTTCTGCAGCACGTTTATACGCTGGTGGCGGTAATGGCGCGATCTATTACGGCTTAGGTGTTACCGAACACAGTCAAGGCTCGACCTCGGTTATGGGCATCGCCAACCTTGCCATGTTAACCGGCAACATTGGTCGCCACGGCGTTGGGGTTAACCCATTACGTGGTCAAAACAATGTACAAGGTTCTTGTGACATGGGCTCATTCCCGCATGAGCTACCCGGTTATCGCCCAGTATCAGACGATGCTGTGCGTGGTGACTTTGAGCGCGCTTGGCATGTCACACTCGATGGCGAACCAGGTTACCGCATCAACAATATGTTAGACGCAGCTTGCGAAGGCACTTACAAAGGTCTTTATGTACAAGGCGAGGATATCGCCCAATCAGATCCGAACACGCACCATGTTGAAGCGGCGCTGAAAAACCTAGACTGCCTAATCGTACAAGACTTGTTCTTAAACGAAACCGCTAAGTTTGCAACCGTGTTCTTACCGGGCTCTAGCTTTTTAGAGAAAAACGGCACATTCACCAACGCAGAACGTCGTATTTCGCCGGTTCGAAAAGTCATGCCTGCAATGGCAGGTTTAGAAGACTGGGAAGTAACCCAAGGCTTATGTAATGCCTTAGGTTATGAAATGAACTACTCACATCCGCGTGAGATCATGCAAGAAATTGCGGCACTTACGCCAACATTCACCAATGTGACCTATGAGCGCTTGGATGCCGAAGGTTCTATTCAATGGCCGTGTAATGACGAAACGCCAGATGGTTCACCGGTCATGCACGTTGATGAATTTGTGCGTGGTAAAGGCTTATTCAAAGTTACCGAATATGTTGCGACGGATGAAAAAGTAAATCGTCGTTTTCCACTGATTTTGACTACCGGCCGTATCTTGTCGCAATACAACGTGGGCGCACAAACACGCCGCACCAAGAACAATGAATGGCACGACCGTGATCTACTAGAGATTCACCCAGTAGACGCGCAAGACCGTGGCATTGTTGATGGTGATCGTGTCGAAGTGGCCAGTCGCTCCGGCGTAACTAATCTGTATGCATTGGTGACTGAGAATATGCAGCCAGGCGTAGTTTATACGACCTTTCATCATCCAGAAAGTGGCGCCAATATTATTACGACCGATAACTCCGACTGGGCAACAAACTGCCCTGAGTACAAAGTAACGGCCGTGCAAATCAATAAGCTTATGTCCTCAGATCAGCACTCAGAATGGCAAAAACAATTTGCCGACTTTACTGAAAAACAAGTTGAGTTTGCTGACCTAGATCAAAATGGCTAAATAACAGTTATTTTGATCAACAAAGCAAAAGAACCCGGTATCGAAACTGCCAATAATAACGCGGGGCTAGAAAGCCGCGTTGTTATTGAACAGCATGATAATAGTGCCCAACAAGAAATTGTTGATCAGGTAGCACAAGAAGTTCCGATTGCCTTTGCTTACAATGGTCAAAGTCATGCGGTAATGATGGCCAGTCCACTCGATTTAACGGACTTTGCAGTCGGCTTCAGTCTAACTGAACGAATCATCGATTCGACAGATCAGATTAAGCACATTGTGATTAACCAGGCACGCAACGGTTCAAATAGCAACGCCAGCAATCATGGAGGATTTGCGATTAATATCCGCATTGCACCTGAATTAATGAAACGCCTTGAACAACAAAGGCGCCAAATCAGCGGGCGGTCTGGCTGCGGGGTTTGCGGGATTAGTGAATTAGCCAATGCCATTCCTAAGCTCACACCGGTTAAACCAAGAAGAAAGCCTAAACACGATATCATTGCTAAAGCGCTCACCAGTTTTACGGCCAAGCAAGACCTACAACGCATCAGCGGCGCAACTCATGCCGCCGCGCTGTATAACCAAGATGGCGACTTATTAGAACTACGTGAAGATATTGGTCGGCACAACGCGCTGGATAAATTAATTGGCGCTCGTTTAGCGAACAAGGCACCTGGCATCGATAACAATGACTTTATTGTGCTGTCTAGCCGCGCAAGCCACGAACTGATTAACAAAACAGTGATTGCCGGTGTCGGCAGTTTAGTCTGTATTTCCGCAGCCACGTCGTTAGCAATTGATTTGGCTGGCCAACTTAAACTAAATTTAGTCGGCTTTGTGCGCGATCAACGCCAATTGATTTATTACCAAAACATTTGATCCTTTTTTATTAGAACAACAAGCTGTTCGAGCAACAACTCAGCCAATGTGATTTAATACCGACTCTATTTAAATAATTATTAAAATAAATGGGCTGCTATAAAGCTCTATTAAAAAATTATGGCTCAAGAACAGATGCACATCAACGAGAGCGACCTTATGGGCGCGGTTAATGCAGGGCTCAACGCTTGCTTTTATGATGCCAGCCGTGAAGGTTCAAAACAAATTTTCAATGCAATCAATGACGGCCAGCAAGTACAATTCATACGCATGTCGGCCACCAACGGCAATGAAATACATTGCGACATTAGCCTTGATTCAAGCCTATACGATGGCAAATTAAACTTCAGCAAATTCCGCCGCAGCCTAGCGGTTATGATGTTGGCAATTCAACAGCGCATCGATGCTGAAGAAAGCCTAAACATGTTAACCAGCGAAGCAGGCGACATCATGTTTAATGTACCCGGCATTGTTAAGTCCGGCGATGTGATTAATATACTCGTTGCTGGATTTCGACAATTAGGCTCAGGCAAAGGACTGGTTCGCTTAATGTATCTCGAACCTAACAACTATATAGAAACGGCTCAACGCAGCCGCGAACAGAATTCCGACGACAGCTCAACACAAACTTAAAATTACGAGCATTTTAACGAGCACTAAACCCATAACTGATCGTAAATTTCCACCATTTCGTCAACGGACGGTATGCGCGGATTATTACCTGGTGAACCTGATTCTAGTGCTTGTTCTGCCATTGTGTGCTTAACCTGGTCAAAGTAAGTTTTTTCAACCCCAAATTCCGCCAATGTCGGCACGTTTAACTCTTGGTTAATTGCATAAAGGTCTGCGATTAACTTTTGATTGGCTACGTCAATGGTGTCGTTTGGCTCAGCCACGCCAATCGCTATGGCACATTCTGCATAACGTTGCTCGGCTTCAATCAGTGAATATTCAGTCACTGAAGGCAATAACATTGCATTAGACAAACCATGCGGCACATGAAAAAACGCCCCGATTGGTCGGCTCATTCCATGCACCAATGCAACCGATGCATTTGAGAATGCGATACCTGCCAGTGTTGCGCCTGCCATCATCGCTTCGCGTGGCGCTTCATCTGCGCCATCATGATAGGCCTTCCGTAAATTAGGCCCCATCAATCGCATGGCCGCCATTGCTTGTGAATCGCTATAAGTATTCGCCTTACGGCTCACATAGGCCTCCATTGCATGAGTCAGTGCATCAATGCCTGTATCCGCGGTTGTGCGAGGTGGCAAACTGAGACTCAACTGATAATCCACCAATGCAGCAATCGGCATAAAACTGCTACCCATACACAACATTTTTTCGTCGGTAGCCTCATCCGTAATAACCGTAACCCGAGTAGCTTCAGAACCGGTACCTGCGGTAGTTGGAATTGCAATAATCGGCAACACAGGCTCATCTACAACTCGTGGCACTTTGTAGTCGCTCATCTGCCCACCCAGCTTAGCGAGCACGGCAACGGCTTTAGCACTGTCAATTGGGCTCCCGCCACCTACTGCAACTAGGCAGTCAAAATCATGCGCCTGAACAAATTCAACCGCTTTATCAACCGACGCAACCGTCGGCTCTGGTACTGTTTGATCAAATACTTGAGCAATTATTCCAGCGGCATTTAAGCGATTCGATAGTTCGTCGATATAACCCAGCGATACCATCATTTCGTCAGTCACAATTAATGGTCGCTGACACCCTATTCGCGTCAACACAGCGGGTAACTCGTGGCTTGCATGCTTACCAATTTGCAGATGTCGCGGAAGGATAATTGCGTTAGACATACTTTAATTACTCACTAAATATTGACCGTAAAAATGAGGTTAACACGTTTAAGAAGCCCCTAGAAAATCGCGCTTACCTAGCGGCACACCTTTCATTCTTAATATGTTGTAGCTGGTCGTTAAATGAAAATAAAAATTTGGCAAGACAAATTTAAGCGCATACTCTTGTCCGGTCATTGGCATTGTGAGATCTGGCCCCACCGGAATTTCAAACACGTCAATTGCGTGTTGGTTTAATACGTCGTCACTAAACTTTTCCATCTGAGCCAACACTTGTTCAACGCGCGCGATAATGGCATCAAAGCCATTCTCGTCGATTGTTAGATCTTCTGGTTCCTGACCAGCGAGGCGCATTGTACCTCTTAGTGCCAACTGTAAAATGGCTTGTATTTGCCACTGCAATGGATGCATGTCTTCTGTCAGGCGTGTGGCGAGCAATTCGGCTTGGTCTATATTCGCTTGTTCTGCGTAGTCTTTAGCTTTAGACAAAATGCCAATCAATGCTGGCAACTGTTGAGCTTTGATACTCGTAAAAATAGTGGAAATTTCTATTCTCATCGTTACTTCCTAAATAATCAAGCATGTTTCAAGTTGTATAATTTACTTTAAACTAAATTATACAACTTGAATCACTATACAACTTAAACCACTAAGCTATATTCATCTAAAACAACGACTAACGCAACATTCAAACTAGGTTAACACTATGAACGCTACTGCAATTTTACAGCCTGTCTTCGCCTTGGCCATACTCACCTTTATTATGACTCTGTGGATGCTCTGCACTCGCATACCGGCAATGATGCGATTAAAAATCCACCCGCAAAAAGGTCAAGACACAAGCAAGTTGCGCGACTTATTACCACATGACGTCAATCGCATTTCAAACAACTACAATCACTTACTAGAGCAACCGACCCTTTTTTACGCCATTGCACTCGCGGTTGCTGCATTGGGCCACACTGATTCATTCAATGTTATTTGTGCTTGGACTTATGTTGCACTGCGGGTCAGCCACTCTTTAGTGCAAGCCTTAGTCGACATCGTGATGATTCGTTTCTATCTATTTATTGCATCATGGCTTGTGCTAGGCATTTTAATTGTTCGAGAAGCATTAAGGATTTTCTAAACTTACGCGGTCACTCTCCCTAAACTGTTTTCGCATAAATGTGACACAATGACAAACTCATTGGCTGATATAAACCGATTAACTAAACCCTTTTTTGTTTGGCCGGACTAGGAATGCTTAATACCATTCAACGGCACTTTTAGATACACCGTTTCGTTATCTTCGGTTGGCGGGAAGTTGCCCGCACGCATATTTATCTGCAGTGAGGGCATTAATAGTTTTGGCATGTTCAAGGTGTGATCACGGGTCTCTCGCAAGCGAACAAACTGCTCTTCGCTGATTTTTGCATTAGCATGAATATTCAATTCCTTTTGCGCTTTTACCGTGGTTTGTGCGCACAGCTCACGCCCATTTGCTTGGTAATCATGACATAAAAATAGACGTGTCGATTCCGGCAAGCTCAGAATTTTTTGAATAGAGCGATACAAAGTACGAGCATCTCCACCTGGAAAATCCGCTCTGGCAGTACCCTCATCGGTATTAAACAAGGTATCTCCAACAAATGCGGCGTCACCAATTATGTGCGTCATACAAGCTGGCGTATGACCTGGTGTCGCCATTGCAATGCACTGTAACTGCCCTATCTGATATTGTTGATCATCTTCAAACAACACATCAAACTGACTGCCGTCGCGCTGAAAACAGGTGCCTTCGTTAAACACTTTGCCAAACTCACGTTGCACTTCTATTATGCGTTTACTGATCGCAATTTTGCCACCGAGTTGTTGCTGAAGATAAGGCGCAGCAGAAATATGATCGGCATGAACATGCGTTTCAATCAGCATCTCAACACGTAGATTCTGTTCGTTGACGGCTTGAATAATCTGATCAGCACTGTCGTAACCTATTGACCCAGAGGCGTAATCAAAATCCAACACTGAATCAATAATTGCGCAGGCTTGCGACGTCGGGTCTTTGACGATGTATGAGTACGTGCTACTTGGTAAATCAAAGTACACACTCACTTCAGGCAATAATTGATCTGCGGTCATCTTTAATAACAAAAAGTTATAAGGTTATAACTAAAATATCTTATTGTGTATCTCTGGTCAAGTCCTAACGGCAAACTTAATCCACTTTTCATACACGAAAACGGCTGCTTAATTTTTAAGCAATTAAGTTTTTTCTAAAGCCTGTCTAGCCCGAGCAATGTTGTCCCTAAAGTTATCCACAGATTTTGTGGAAAACATCGAATAAGTCATTTTAGAGCTGACTCAAATCCAGATGAATATCAGCAGCAGCATCGAAAACCTGCCATAAGCTTTTTGGCAAGCCATCAAAAATAAGTTTATAAAGTTCAGCTAAATCTGAACCATCGACATTGCGAATAAAAATCTTAGCTATATTATCTGGGTAATCATTGGCTATTTGCGCATAGACTTGCGCATCCTTTTCGCCGCTATCGCCCACCAAAACAAACTTGCGGTTTGGGTAATGTTTAATAATCGCCTCTATCGCCTGCGGTTTGGTCTTAGTTGCGCTTTTAAACAAATTAAAAAACGTTTCGTCTTTGAAACGCACCATTTTTAAAGACATGGTCGAGTCTGGAAAATTAAATTCCTTTAAAAATGCATCAAGCGGCTCATACAACTGCCAAGGCGATGACGACACATAATGAAAACTTGCGCCTTGCTGCCGCCAGCGCTGATAAAGCTCCGACATCCCCTCAACAGGCTCAAAGTCATTAAAGAAGCTGCTTTCAAACAATTTTCGGTGTTGTGTGACATAACTTAGCTTAATCGTGTCATCTATGTCGCTGATAATCGAAACACCGTCAGCAGGGACTAATAAGCTCTTGCCTGTAATTGATCGGCGCGCATTAGGTCGCAGCACTAATTCGTACTCAATCGAACTAGCGGGCTGACCTTGCTCTGCAGTATGCGAAACAGCCTTAGCAATCTCACTGGCAGGTACCGCGATGGTCGCTTTAAAGTGCCCATTCGCCTCGGTTTTAGGCAAACTATAACGCCGGCCACACAGCTTAACGACGATGCGCTTGCCACTTTCATTGTCGGCAGTCAGCAAATTGGTACGATATAAATAATTTTGTTCGGTTTCGGCGTCTGCGCTTAAATCATACTTACGTTGCAGTAGCTCAGTAAAAACGGCGCGCACAACACGCCGATTCTCAAATTCGTAAACGCGGCCATGAATCGGCACATTCCAAGTATCGCTTTTAGGGTCGTGCCAACTGTGTGTGGTAAAGAAAACCACTTGCTCTTTCGCACTGATATTAGAAACCGATCGAGAGCCGGCAATACCGTATTTAAAACTAATGGCATCACTTAAAAGGCCTGCGAGTGAGGCAATAGCACGAGAACTCATAATATAAAACTGTAACTGATAATGATGAAACGCACTATTGTTTTGGTTGCCATCAGTTGGCTGGTTTTGTGCCAGGCATAATTTCAAACAAGGGGTCAAATTGTACCAGCAGTGATTTTAGTTGCTGTAGCACACCCACGTTGCCAGAAAATTTAACTTTACCTTGCTTTGCTAAATCTTGATACGTTGCTTGCTGAGAGATTATCTGCCCCATATCTTTACGGTCAATGGTAATGGTTAAATCCGGCTCATTATTTAGATAACCCTCGATATTGCTTAAGGTCGCATTGCTTAGCTCCACCGCATAGGTTCGACCTATATCGGGCATAACATAATTGATTTTAAATGAAACGTCTTCGGCTTTACGAGAGTCGAGTAAAACGGCTAAATAATCAAAATACTGCTCAACCGTTAAAGCACGCAACACATCTGGGCCAACCGAGCGCAAGGTTCGCTGCACTGGAATGCCATTACGCAACTCGAGTGCTGCGGCTAAAAAGCTATTTCGCACACTCGGGCTTTCTTGCTGATAGCCCAATTGCTCAAAGCTGTCGGCCAACAACAGTTTGGCTTTGGTATTGTCTGGCTCGGCATAAACCAGCTTATTTAAAATTTCTTGCGCTAAACGGTATTCGCCCGCGGCAATTAACTTTTTAGATTTCCTGAGAATCTTTTTTGCACCACCCATCATTTGCACATACAACGGCGCGGAGTCCTTAGGCGACTCTGGAATTAAGGTGGTTGGATTGGCATCCCAATAACCCAAGTAACGATTGATTACACCACGACTATTATGCTCAAACGAACCATGATAACCGCGCGAAAACCAGTTTGCTTGCTGGCTTTTAGGCACGGTGTATTCATTATGAATTTCATTTACTGTAACGCCTTGATTAGCCAAGTGTAAAACTTGATTGTTCAGGTGGGCATACATATCGCGTTGACCACGCATGACTTCTTGAATGCGCTCATTACCCCAGCGCGGCCAATTATGTGAGGCAATCATCACTTCAGCTTTTTGCCCATATTCATGCAGCGCTTTATTAATGTATTTCGACCAAGCTAAGGCATCACGCACTTCTGCACCACGCAAGGTGTATATATTATGAATAGTGCCGGTCATATTCTCAGCCGCCCAGAACATTTTTTTATCTGGGAACCAGGTATTCATTTCAGCTTGCGCTTCAGTATTCGGTGTTAATTGAAACTCCATCAATACGCCATCCACCACCATTGTTTCTTTTTCTTGGGCGATCGTGACATTCGGCGCAATTAAGCCAATGGTGCCATTCGGCAGCCCCTTACCAATGGCTTGATCCACGTGCCCTGTCGGTGAGGCAGGCAATAGCATTCCATATTGATAAAACAAGCGTCGACTCATGGCATTGCCGGCATACACGTTTTCAGAAATGGCATGCTTCATAAAACCATCAGGTGCAATGATTTTGACCTTACCGCTGACAACATCCGCTTCATCAACCAAACCACGAACCCCGCCAAAATGATCACCATGGTTATGCGAATAAATCACAGCATTAACCGGTAGCTCACCAAGCTGTTGATTGATTAAGTCAAGTGCCGCACCGGCAGTTTCTTTGGTTGTCAGCGCATCAAAAACAATCCACCCTGTTGCACCGCGAATAAAAGTGATATTAGCCAAATCGAAGCCGCGCACCTGATACACACCTGGAATAACTTCATACAAACCATAGTTCATATTCAGCAGGGCATGTCGCTGCAATGATGGGTGAATAGTGTCGAACTCTTGACCTTGAAATAGAAAATCAAAGCGGCTCATATCCCAAACAACTTTGCCATCCACAATAATCTTATTGTCATCAGGCGCCGCAATAAAACCTCGTTGTTGTTCTGCAAAATCACGCTGATCGTCAAACGCTAATAAGCTCTTTTGCTTATTTTGAAATTCAACGGTGTGTGGTGATGCTGGTTTAACCGCAGCGTCTATCTTGGCTGACCAAGCAAGGCTAGTACTACTCAGCCAAATACCAGCAGGTATAACAAACAACTTAATAATGTATTTCATAACGATATCGCCAATTTATTAAAGTACGTTATTTAAGCGAATCATAAAAAGATTTATCAAAGCCCGTGTTTGCTTCGTGAATGACATAGGCGCGAATTGCTTCGGCGGTATCAGCGTCAAACACTTTACCGAAGTTTGGCATGCCTTTTTCCAGCAAGGCGCCTTCAAGCACCACAGCGCGCCACGCATCTGAGCTCTTGGTAATCGCAGAAAAACGCAAATTAGGGATTAAGCCAGAGGAAAACGCTTGATCACCATGACAGGTAACGCAATTATTTGCATAAACCGTTTCGCCTTTATCAAGTACGACCTGAGCAACATCTAGTGAGGTTGGCAATGTCGGCTGCTGAACATCATTGTCTTTAATTTCAGGTAACTCACCTTTAGAACCAAGTTTAAACACCATGACTCGGCCCACATTAATTTCGCTGCCTGACGGTAATACGCCACCAAATCCCAGAACGAAGGAACCACCCCAACCCGCAGCAACCGCGATATATTGCTCGCCATCTAACTCATAGGTAATTGGTGCTGCACCGATACCAGTTTGGGTAAAAAACTTCCAAATTTGCTCGCCGGTTTGTGCATTGTAGGCCGCTAAATGCGCATCACTGGTGCCTTGAAAAACCAAGTTACCTGAGGTGGATAACACGCCGCCATTCCATGGGCCGCCATGCTCATAAGCCCAAGCGGCTTTTTGTGCCACGGGATCCCATGCAATTAAGCGCCCCTTCAACATGGATTTAAAAAACTTAAACGTGGCCTTATCTTTGGGCAGCACCGCTGCACCAAATTCAATACCGGTGTTCCACACACCTTCTTTATAGGTGTAGTTATCTTTATTACTGTAAATCCAAGGCGCTTCTTGCGCAGGTATATACACCAAACCACTATCTGGGCTGTACGACATGGGGTGCCAATTGTGCGCACCTAATGGACCTGGCAATTGCAACGATGGGCCAGCGGTATAATAGCGCGCTGCAGGTGTTTCAACAGGCCGACCTGTGTCAGGGTCAATATGCGTTGCCCAAGTAACGGGCACAAAATTATTCGCTGAAATAAACTCACCTGTTGCTCGATCAATTACATAGAAGAAACCATTTTTAGGCGCTTGCATTATCACTTTGCGTTCAACGCCATCGATCATTAGCTCAGCCAAAATCATGTGTTGAGTTGCCGTATAGTCCCAGGTTTCGCCTGGTGTGGTTTGGTAATGCCAAACATATTCACCCGTTGCTGGGCGGACTGCCACAATCGATGATAAAAATAAATTATCACCACCTTCTGGGCTGCGCACGCTTTGGTTCCAAGGTGCGCCGTTGCCAACTCCCACATAGAGCAAATCCAGTTCAGGGTCATAGGCCATTGAGTCCCATGCCGTGCCACCGCCACCTGCTTCCCAATACTTACCTGTCCAGGTTTTCGCGGCCATCTGCATTGTGTCGTTTTCAAAACCATCGGCTGGATTACCCGGCACGGTATAGAATCGCCACACTTGTTCACCTGACTCTGCGTCGTAGGCGCTGATATATCCACGCACGCCCAACTCAGCACCACCATTACCAATGATGACCATGCCGTTCACAATACGCGGCGCGCCGGTTATTGTGTAAGAACGTGTTTTATCAATGGTATTCACATCCCAGTTCTTAGTGCCGGTTTTTGCATTAAGTGAAATCAGACGCCCATCTATCGTTGCGGTGTAAACCGAGTCACCCCAAATAGCCACGCCACGATTCACCACATCACAACACGCTTTCGCGGCTTGCTTTTTATCCACTACTGGATCAAAACGCCAAACCTTCTCACCCGTGCGAGCATTCAAGGCATGCACCACATTCCAGGTAGAGGTAACGTACATCATGCCATCGTGCACAATTGGCGTTGCTTCGATACCACGACTCACGCCTAAATCATAAGACCAATCTAAACCAAGGTTGGCAACCGACTCGGTATTAATAGACTTAAGCGGCGAATGACGCTGTTCAGAATACGTTCGACCATGCGACAACCAGCCGGAAGACTCAGCATTAATGATGTCAGCTGCACTAACATGCGCTACTGGTTCATTAACATTAGCAGCTGTCGTTTTAGATGCTTGTTGTTCAGAACAGGCTGACAATAATGCGCACGCAAAAATAGCGGCGATACTAAACTTGGTCATGGCAATCTCCTAGTTGTAATTATTTTATTTTTTGTGGCTAGTATTATGATACAAAGCGCTCTGAAAATGCCATTCGATACGCCCTATTTTTATGCAGCCTTATGTTGCATAAAAAAACGCCGAACATAAAGTTCGGCGTTTTTCAGCTATGCTTTATTAAGCGTGTTAGCGATTTAGCGTGTCAAAAATATTAGCTGAAACACTTTTTCTGTCACTGTCACTTACTTCACGTACTCGCGTAAACCAGCTCCAAAAACGACGTGACGTATCCGTTCGAAAATCAACATTCAAACCGCCAATTGTTCGGTTGTTTACCACAGTAGTCAAATTACCACCAAAACGATCATTGGTGAGCATTTCACTATGGTCAGCGCGATCACCCATAAGAATTGGAAAGTGGTTATGCAGTAAAGAACCCGGACCCGTTGCACTGGCTAACTGTCCGTTTGATCGAATACTGCTGCTGCACGATTCTGCATTGCTTGCTCGGCGTGCGCCACAAGCGCTGTGCATACCAACAACACTGTCATCAAAACCGCGGATAAAACCTTTGGTAATACGTAAAAATTGATCACCTGCACCAGCGACTCGAAGGCGCGGAACTGAGTTATTTTGCTGCGCAATACTACGTGCTGTTGCAACACGTAAATCGTTTAATACACCTAAACGCTCTGGCACAAAATTAGTCCCCAAAACACCACCGGCAATTGCTCGAACTACACCAGTGATAGGACCTCTAGTCGCAGCGGTGCTAACCGCTAAATCAGCCAGACCGGTACCGCCACCTGCGCCAGCCAAATCAATCACCGACAAGACCCTAACTCGATTCCGGTTGATACCCCATTGACCAAAGCGCGTAAGTGCATCACGTAATACCAAATCGCCCGTTGAGTGTGTCACAAAGACGCATCCATTCGCGCAAGTACCTCTATTTTGTAGTTCTAAAAATTGCCTGCGAACCTGATCTTTAATCACGCCTTGGACACGTTCGTGTGACGGATAAACAATAAAACCTTCTGAGCGTTGTGCCCAAAAATCTAGCCAATAGTTAGGCGCATCGGCTTTTTGCTGTGCCAATGACGGGCGCGTATTCAAGTGCTCTGAAATAAAGCCATGCACTAGAATGACATTTCTGCCAGCGATTGTGGCGCTGGCACTCATGCTATTCAATAGCAATATGGCTGCGGTTATTATAATTAATTTTATTTTCATTATTTTCCTCGTTTGATGGTTATCTATATTTATTATTCGTTATTTTGCTAGTTTGTCTGTGAATCAACCAAGCTAGGGTTTTGTTGTTCAAGCACTAAACGGTCTTGCTGCTCACGCTCTCTTTGCAGTGTTTCAGCCTGGTCAGCATTGCCGACCTCACGTAAAAAATCCAACCTTTCTTGACCAAGCTCGTCAATAAACTCTTCGTCTTGATACGCAGAAAATGGAAACCCTTGAACTTGAAAAGAGCGCTGATCGCTGGTGCCGGGTTGATCTGACGATTCGCCAACTTCTGATGCGCGATGCAACTTTATACTGCGCAAAAGATATGGGCCTTCTGAACCTTGTCTGCGTAATGCCGCAATATGTGCATTAAGAGTGAATACTGCATTACCAAGTTGCAAGCGACCTTCGCCCTGCAATTCAATCAATGGTTGATTGGTTTGTGCATCTTCAAGAACACCGCGTACAAAATAGTAGCCGTTCTGCCCAACGTTCAGTTGCAAGGGTATTGCTAAATTAGGGCCATCTGGGCGAGCAGGCAACACGGCAACCACTCGCGCCGACGGAATGTCGTAACGAAACGTACTGGTCGTGGATAAAGTGCGACCAGCGACTTGTACCGTGTATTTGACTAACATTTCTGAGCTCATCGAACCCGGTGGCGCAAGGTTTGTGTCAAATTCAGAACTGAATGTCGTTAGGGCCGCATTCGTTGCTGCAAAATTCAATTCCAATGGCACATCACCGCGACTGCTTGACAATACTGCTGTTACGTTCGCAAATGCATTCTCCGGCGCATTGATCAATGCGACACGTGCACGAATGATGTCACCTTCAAAGTACTGAAAGTTCTCCGTTGCCGCTGAAATACGCAATGGGTTTTGATCATCGTCACCATCTGGGAATGGTAAATCGACCTCAGATTGTTCAAACGGTTCTGGCTCTTGCACTGCTGCTGGGTCGTACACGGGCTGCGAGCCAGTGGGGTATTTAATGCTTTCTTGATAAAGGTCAGCAACCTGTTGAATGTTGGCTTTAATCACCTCTGACTCATAAGGGTTGAACTCGTCAACATCTTGCTGATCAAGTGCGCTTTCGGTATCGGCTTTTTTTGTGGCAGTGGCCTTGGTGGGAGTAGCTAAATCAGCTAACTGTTCCTGTTGTTTGATCTTTGCGGCAACATCTTCAGCGCGATGATCATCTGGCCATGCGATTACCGCTACTACTAATAGCAACATCAAAGCAAGCATGAACCAGACTGACCGCTTCATCTGCGAGCACCCAAAAACTGCCAATTAGCAGAAGCTTTATCGATAATTTCGTCAGCGATGTTTTTTATATTTTTCATCTAACGCTCGGTGAGTAGCTAAAGAAGTTCGGCTCAAATGCAAGAAATTCTTATATAAGAGTTAACTAAAGCCCGTTAGTTTTAACAAAAGCTAGAACAAAATACCAGACTAACTGTCCACCAACGACAAAAAACATTCATTATTTTTGTATTTTAGACAAAAATCTGTCGAAAAATACGCGACACAACAAATCATTAAGCTGTCGGAAACAAGTTTGCTTCATGCTTATTTTGTTTGTTCAACCGCTTGTTTCTAACGAAAATGCTTCCTTACTCTAGCTAAAAACCGGTTAACGCACCTGCAATCCGTTGCACCAATAATTGGATTGTCTTTGCTGCTCAAACCCATACCTAGTCAATGAGAGTCATTTTTAAGCGGCACGATTGTGCCCATGTTCATCACACTATTTGGGTCAAAGCTGTCTTTGAGCTGTTTTAACAAGGCGTATGAACTGCCGTACTCATCTTCTATCCAGTGTGTACGATGTTTGCCCACGCCATGGTGATGACACATTGAGCCACCTACTTTAATTGTTTCTTCGACAATAATTTTTTTTATTTTGAGGTGACATTGTTCTAATTCATCCTCAGGTGCAACCTTGCTTACGTCATAAAAATACACAAAATAGAGGTTTGTACCGTTGAGATAACTGTGTGAAGAATGCGCGCCCAACATTGTTAGGTTCGGCATTGCCGCGCGAACTTTTTGCATACAGGTTTCGTACAAACCGTTTAGTGCACTCCAATTAGCGGAGATTTCAGTCGTATGGCAAATGCGCTTATCTTCGATAATCTCGCGTTTTTCTTCAGCTAGATTCGCAGGATCCCAGTTAAGGTGAGCAAACCAGTCTTTTATATAGTTACCTTCTACCGCATCGCACTCACTGTAACTTTTAACGATTTCATCAATCGCTTGCGCGCTCGCGTCTGATAGAAGCTTTGGCCCTTCGGTAACAAAAACCAGCACACACTTGTCTTTAGCAAAATGCGAGAAATGAAAATCACCATCTTCGATATCATAAAGCCGCGCGACGGATGGACGATAGCCTTGCACCATCACCTCACGCAGAATTTCAAATCCGGTTTTCATATTCTCTAAGGTGTAACCGAGGTAGCGATGATTGTCTGGAAAATGCTTAAAAATTTTCACCGTTACTTCAGTGATAAAACACAAGGCACCTTCATTACCGATAATCAAATGGCGAATATCTGGCCCCGCAGCACGGCGCGGAACATTCTTGATGCGCGTAACACCATGGGCGGGAAACACCGCCTCAACCCCCACAACCATATCTTCAATACCGCCATACAAGGTAGACAATTGCCCAATGCTACGTGTTGCCACTAGACCACCCATTTGCGCAAGCGGCTTTGATTGCGGCGAATGCCCGGTGGTGTAACCGAGTGAGACGAGATGGTCATCAAGTTCTTGTAACGACACGCCACATTGCGCGGTGACTTGCATATTCTCAATATCCACATTGAGGATGTTATTCATACCAGAGCCATCCAACACAATGGAATTTTCTAAGGCAGTTTCTAATCCACCTTCGGTGGCTGAGCGCCCTGTTCGCGGTACAACATTAACACCATGTTCGTGAGCGTATTCAATCACCGCCGCGACTTCTTCGGTGCTACGAACCTTTACCACCGCTGCCGGAATTGGCATTGAAAATACATTGTGATACGCCTCGTAACGACGAAACCGATCTACACTGGATAGTTCTAGATCTGTTTGATCGGTTGATACTTGTTCTTTGCTAAGCAGTTTTTCTAGATCATTAACAATTTGAGCACGTTCTTTTTTTACTGGATTTGGCATATCTAGTGATGATTTCTATGAGTTATAAATTTAGGCGTTATAAAATGAATGGTTCAATTTTAATAAATGATCGGTCGCTGATGACAATTGACTGAACACCTCGGTGTTTAGGCGTTGGTAAAAGTCCACCGCCTGACTGTTAGGCGTATATGACTGTTTTTCATGCACCATAGCATCAATTGCTGTTTGAAATGAATCATGTGCCCCCATTGCAACAGCAGCACAAATGGCGGAACCTAAACCGGCAGCGTCGGCAATACGATTACAGATAACTTTACGATTAAACACATCGGCCAAAATTTGCATAAACAGTGCGCTTTTGGAACCGCCACCAGACACAATCATTGTTGCGGGTGCGTCACTCCATTGGCCTAGCTCTTTTTCCATTCGCATTAAATTATTGCACATGGTCATGGCAATGCTTTCTAACAATGAACGATACAGGTGGGCTCTTCTATGCCCCGCATGCAAGCCAGTCATCACACCACGCTTATGCTTCTGATCAACTGGGGCTAACCACTCTGGCAGCGTTAGCAAACCATCCGAACCTAACGGTATCTGGGCCGCCTCTTGATTTAATAGCGCTTCGGCAGACAGGCCTAGGCCTTGCGCTTCATCAACGAGACCTGCCCCAAACAAGTCGCGATACCAAGATACAGTTCCCATACCATGACGAATACCGCTGCATTCATAAAGATAGTGTTGCGGTATGCAGGCTAGGTTAGTAAAAAAATGTTCGGCGTTTTCCACTAGCTCATCGCCCACACTCATTGCCGTAATATACGTACCCAAAGATAGCAGCGAGCGCTTGCTTGAGCCACTCTCGCAATAAGCCGAAAGGCCAGAACCGAGCGCTTCAACCGCCTTATCATTGGCCGTAGCGACCACCGCCAAGCCTTCAGGCAAACCTGTTTTATCCGACGCGACCTTGGTCACTCTGCCTAAGATTTGCGCAGGGTTAACGAGTTCAAATAGCTCAGACGGTTTTAAATTAAATCCCGCTTGTAAAGCGGCATCGTTTGACCAATCCCATGCCCTCTTATCAATCGGCCACTGGCCTTCGTAGTTCGCCGAGGTATCTTTAAATTCACCGGTTAAACGATGTGTGATATAGCCTGAGCTGCTTGTTACATAACGAGTATTTTGATTATGGCGCTGGTAAGCCTGATTAAGTCGAGCATCCATCCAATTAAGCATCGGTGAGGCTAGCTTACCATCGCCATTGAGTTCAGCGCGACAACAACGAATTGTGCATAAACCAACCGCGATAATCTCATCAGGCTGCCCTTCGAATTCATTTAATGTGGCTCGACATGCTGCTGCGATCGACTCCCAAACATCATCATCTGGATGCTCCGCCACACCGAGTTTAGGCATGTATAAAGGTTTTAAACGTTGCGAACTTGAACAAACCAGTTCGCCTTCTAAGGTGTAAATGGAGACTTTGGAACTTTGCGTTCCGCCATCAACCCCCATTACATAAGACGCACTCAAAGCAAACTCAGACTAACGAACGAGGTAACCGCCATCCACGGCTAGAATGTGCCCGTTGACATAATCCGACGCGCGGCTGGCTAAAAATACCACAGTGCCCATTAAATCCAGCGTATCGCCCCAACGCCCAGCGGGAATATGCTCTAACACACGCTGGTTAGTTTCAGGGTTACTGCGCGTAGCTTTGGTTAACTCGGTGGCAAAATAACCGGGTGCAATGCCATTTATCTGAATATTATATTGTGCAAGTTCATCGCAATAGGCTTTGGTAAATCCTGCCAAACCATGCTTAGTGGCTGCATAAGCCGGCGACCATTGACCGCCTAGAAAAGAAAACAACGAACAAATATTAATAATCTTACCGCTGCGCTGTTTAACCATGTGCTTAGACGCCATGTAACTTAATTCAAACGCAGCAGTGAGATTCACACTCACCATCGCATCCCATTGTTCACGACCAAAATCCGCGACATCACCCAGCAGAGAGATACCCGCACTGTTAACCACAATATCAACCGAACCAAATTGATCGAAACACGTGTCTATGATTTTTTCGCACACACCGTCTTGGGTAATATCCGATGGCAGAAAACAATAACCAACTTTTTCGCTCTCGATTTGTGTGCGAATCTCAGCATCACCTTCTTCAATACTCGCTACCAAAACATTGGCACCCGCTTTAGCTAAAGCCAAAGCAAAGACCGACCCAAGACCCGTGTTACCACCCGTAACAATCGCGTTTTTCCCAGATAAAGAGAAGAAATCTAAATTAAAATCGTGTTTGTTCATAGTTGATAATAAAAATCAAAAACGGAAATATTTTCAAAAAGCGTATCTAACAAAGAAGGCAGCATATCATTCAATATTTTGAACCTGTTTGTTGAAAAAAATATTAATTTTCTTTATATACAGCCACTTAAATTCAATTTTGTTTCACTTTGTTGGTTACATGTCACCAGTCATGTCACCAATCTAAAGAAGTCGA
>CAZOBR010000019.1:0-534 GCA_964578035.1 uncultured Gammaproteobacteria bacterium | reverse complement strand
ATCTAACAAAGAAGGCAGCATATCATTCAATATTCTGAACCTGCTCACGCATTTGTTCGATTAAAACTTTCAAGTCAACTGACGCTTTGGTGAGTCTTGGGTCTTGTGATTTTGAGCCTAAGGTATTGGCTTCTCGGTTGAGTTCTTGCATTAAAAAGTCGAGTCGTCTGCCGGCGGGTTCGGGTTTGGCGAGAACAGCAGAAACTTCTTCTATATGAACATTAAGGCGATCCAGTTCTTCGGCGACATCAGTTTTCTGTAAGAAAATTACCAGTTCTTGTTCGAGTCTTGCTGGGTCTAGTTGATCTTTTATGTCGGCGAGCTTTTCATCTAATCGCGCTTTATAGCTTTCGACGATTTCAGGTAAAAAGTCGGCCACTTCGTTAATCACTTGCGTCATGCCTGCTAATCGCTGTTGAATCAATTCCGCCATCTTCTTACCTTCTTGCGCACGATTTTCAACTAAGTTGTCGAGCGCTTGGTCTAACACATTCAGTAAATGCGTTTTCATAATAGCGGGGTCTACTTTTTTAG
>CAZOBR010000018.1:18735-23195 GCA_964578035.1 uncultured Gammaproteobacteria bacterium | reverse complement strand
TGGTCTAACACATTCAGTAAATGCGTTTTCATAATAGCGGGGTCTACTTTTTTAGCTTGCAATATGCCTGGCCAACGCAAGACATCGATGGCTCGAATATTTTGCATATTCGGAATCTGCGCCTGCATTTCTTGTAACAAATCTTGTAGCTTGGCGGCTGACTCTAGATTTGGCTCTTGCACACTGGCTTCGGTTTCCTTCAATCGGATAAAGCAGTCGATGCGGCCACGTGCGAGCTTTTCGGTAATTGCTTCACGTAACGCACCTTCGTTGGCTCGTAAATCATCTGGCATTCTTGGCGCAATATCTAAATAACGGTGATTAACGCTGCGTAGCTCACAACTAAGCTCACCTAGTTCAGTATTAATTGCTGATTGGCCGTAGGCAGTCATGCTTAATGTCATAAAATAGTTCCGTAATTTGCAGTTTGCTTGTTCACAGCGGTTTGCTGCGCTTGTATGAATAGCTATAATACCTGAATGAGTATCCTTAAAGCTAAACCGAAAACACTTCCGGCGTTGCCACTTCGACCTGACAGTATGGTTGAGCATTATAAAATTGGCAAAGTAATTGGTGTGGGTGGTTTCAGTGTTGTTTATAGCGCACTTGATACTAAGACCAATACGGTGGTTGCTATTAAAGAGTTTTATGCCACTAACTGTATGCGCCGGGCACGTGATGCGTCACTGCATGTGCACCCTAAAGATCAAGAACATAAATACAATATTGGCTTAAAACGCTTTTTTGACGAAGGCCTAACGCTATCACAAATTGATCACCCCAATATCGTCAATGTTTCTAACTTTTTCAGGTGCAACAATACAGCGTACTTAGTCATGCGATTTGAGCATGGCAAAGATTTGCGGTGGTTTATTAAGAACACGGACTATGTGCCAGACGAAGAGTTTATTATCAGCGTTTTCAGCATGGTGCTCGCTGGGTTGAAAGAAGTGCATAAAAACAACTTTTTGCATTTGGATATTAAACCCAGCAACATATTATTACGTTCTAGTGGTGTTCCTCTGATTCTTGACTTAGGCGCTGCGTATAAATTCCCGCAAAAAGAGCGACATAAAATTCATACACTGACTCATGGTTATTCTGCGCCTGAGCAGCACGACAAAAAAGAACTCAGTTTATCGTCTGACCTTTACGCTGTTGCAATGACAATGCGCGCCTGTATTACGCATAAGTCACCACCATCGGCGGTAAAGCGCGTCAAGAAAGACACATTACGCCCGCTGGCTGAAACGCATAGTAGCTATTATCGACCAAATTTAATTGCTGCGATTGATCAAGCCAGTAATTTAAACCATATGGCTCGCCCACAATCGGTGGACGAATTTATTGAAATCATGACGAGCCACTGAGCTTAGCGTCATAATACAACTTGGGTTACAACAGATAGGGGTGTCAAAAAATGAAGTTAGCAAATAAATGAGCAAGCCTATGATCTATTCTGTTGCGCAACAAAGCCATCAAGGCGGGCGTGACTACAACGAAGATCGCACCTCAATCTTTGAGCGTAATGGCGCAGTGCTGCTGGTGCTAGCAGACGGCTTAGGAGGCCATGCTGGTGGCGATGTAGCATCACAAGCCTTGGTTGACGCAATGAGTGACTCATTTGCCAAAGCGACCAATGACCAGCTTAAAAAACCAGAAAGTTTTTTAACTTTATCGATTAACTATGCGCACCATACTATTCATCGACGCGCTGTAACCCAAGGCTATGCGGTCGACTCACCCAAAACCACTTGTGTGGCCTGTTTAATTGTTGATGGCATTGCAACTTGGGCGCATTCAGGCGATAGCCGCTTCTATTTGATTCGTAAACGCAAAATCGTTGAGTCGACAAAAGATCATGTCAGTCACAAGGCTGGGCGTGAAGGCAACAGCCCGATCAATCGATGCGTAGGTGGCGCTGAATCACCTAAACCCGACATCAGCAAACAAGTGCAATTAAAAACTGGCGACACCTTATTTTTAGCCAGTGACGGTGCGTGGCATTCTTTTAAGCCTGATGACCTATTTGATTACGTTGACCCGAGTCACCCAAGTCTTGGTTTAGATAACCTATTACAAAAACTCGAAAACCGTAATAAATCACCGAGTGATAACTTATCAATTGTTGTGTTGTTTTGGAAAGTCAAACAATTAGATAAGTCTGACGACAATCATGACTACGACGAATATGAAGAACCCGATACCATTCAATTACTGAATGCATCCATTAATGCGTCAAGACAAAACGATGAGTCGGGCAAACCCCATAAATTTAATTTGGCAGAACTGGACGACACTATTGGAGAAATCGAAAGCTTCATCAGCGACATTGATGACCAACTATAAGTGCAACTATACTTGCGCACTGATAAATTCTAACGAGACTATTGATGACAACTTCTTCAATTGAACGCCCAAGTGGTCGTTCGCCTGACCAACTTCGTGATATTAAAATTGAACGTAATTACACTGCACATGCCGAAGGCTCCGTATTAATCTCGTGTGGAAATACCAAAGTCTTGTGTAATGCGAGTGTTGAAGCGCGCATTCCGCGATTTTTAAAAGGCAAAAACCAAGGTTGGATCACTGCTGAATATGGCATGCTGCCGCGCTCAACTAATTCGCGTATGGGCCGAGAAGCCGCACGCGGCAAACAGTCTGGCCGCACTCAAGAAATCCAGCGTTTAATTGGCCGATCACTCAGAGCAGCTATTAATTTAACAGTATTAGGTGAGCACTCTATCACCCTAGATTGCGATGTTATCCAAGCCGATGGCGGCACACGCACCGCCTCTATCACAGGCGCTTATGTTGCTTTGTGCGATGCCATCAGCTACATGCGCGAAAATAACATGATCAACCAAAATCCGATTGCACGACAAATTGCATCTGTCTCTGTCGGTATTTACCAAGGCGTTCCTGTGCTTGACCTAGATTATCCAGAAGACAGCACCGCTGAAACTGACATGAACGTAATCATGGACGTTAACGGTAATTTCATTGAGGTACAGGGCACTGCCGAAGGTGCGCCATTCAGCCCTAATGAAATGGCCGCAATGATTACTTTAGCTCAAAAAGGTATTGGTGAATTGATTGAGCACCAAAATACGGCACTTAATTCCACACCCTAACTCTACACTTAAGGCTGGCTAGCTTTAAAACTAAACAACACTTAATCATACTCAGACAAAACAATCTCAGATGAAAGTCGTACTCGCAACGGGCAATCTTGGCAAAGTTGCCGAAATGCAAACCACCTTAGCCGATTTTGGTTTTGAGGTAGTGCCGCAGAGTAACTTCAATATTGAGGAAGCAATTGAAGATGGGCTTAGCTTTGTCGAAAACGCAATCATCAAGGCTCGACATGCCTGTGCCCACACTGGGCTACCTGCGATTGCCGATGACTCTGGCTTAGAAGTTGATGCACTTGATGGCGCGCCAGGAATTTACTCATCGCGTTACGCACAGCTCGATGGTGACTCCGACACGCAAAGCGATTCAGCCAACAATGCAAAATTGCTCACAGCATTAGAATCGGTTGAAAACCGCAGCGCACGGTTTCAATGCGTGGTGGTCTATATGCAACATGAAAATGACCCTACTCCGATCATTTGCCAAGGAACATGGAATGGCTTGATTGCACATCAACGTAAAGGTGAGTACGGCTTTGGTTATGACCCTATCTTTTTAGTGCCAGAGCTAAATCAACATGCTGCAGAATTAGAACCCGAACAGAAAAAACAATTTAGCCATCGTGCACAAGCACTAAAAAAACTGCATCATGCACTCAAACTCTCAGACATTTGACGCGCATTTTATTAACATTGGCTTACACACTGAATAATACCGATGCAGCAATAGCACATTATTACTAAAGAATTTTTGCAAAAATTTAAACACTCATGAGCTTAAAATTAAACGCACACCCTTCGTTTTCTGGCCGCCAAGGCCCTGTTGTTATTTTAGTCGCCGATGGCGTTGGCGTCGCGCCAGAAGGGCCAAGCAATGCGGTCGCACTGGCAAATACACCTACTTTAGATGCGCTTGCTGAACAAGGCTTATACACGCAATTATTAGCGCATGGCACCGCAGTCGGTTTACCCACAGACGATGACATGGGTAATAGCGAAGTTGGGCATAATGCACTAGGCGCAGGCCGAATTTTTGCGCAAGGCGCTAAATTGGTTAATCAAGCCTTGGACAGCGGCTCGGTATACCAAACCGAGGTTTGGCAAAACGCGATTAAACACGCCACACAAAACACACTGCATTTGTTAGGTTTGCATTCAGATGGTAATGTGCATGCACACACCGACCATTTATATCAATTAATGCAAAACGCAGCCGATCAAGGTGTGCGGGAATGTTGTATTCATATTCTATTAGATGGTCGCGACGTGAATGCGCGCTCTGCCCTGCTCTATATCGAAGAAACGGAGCAACGTATCAGTCAAATC
>CAZOBR010000018.1:0-18725 GCA_964578035.1 uncultured Gammaproteobacteria bacterium | reverse complement strand
ACACGCAATACCAAGCAAATTTTCGTATTGCCAGCGGTGGCGGGCGCATGCAGATAACAATGGATCGCTACGAAGCTGATTGGCCAATGGTTGAACGCGGCTATAACTGTCACACACATGGTATTGGTGCCGGCTTTGCCAGCGCCACTGAAGCAGTGACATCGCTGTATCAAAGCAGTGGAAAAGATGACCAATATTTACCTGAGTTTGTGATTGAACAAAATGGCGAACCAGTCGGAAAGATGCACGATGGCGATGCGGTGATTCTATTTAACTTTCGCGGCGACCGTGCAATGGAAATCTCATTAGCGTACGAGCGCGATGATTTCGACAAGTTTGATCGCAATGCGCTCAGAGCACATCCAGATGTATTTTATGCTGGCATGTTGCAATACGATGGCGATGAATTAATCCCAAACCAGTATTTAGTTAATCCGCCGGATATTGACCGCACCATGGGTGAATTTTTGTGCGCCGAAGGCATTAAGTCATTTGCTGTTAGCGAAACACAGAAGTTTGGCCATGTTACGTTTTTTTGGAACGGCAATCGTTCAGGTTATCTTGATGAGACACTTGAAACCTATATTGAGATTCCGTCAGACAACCTCGAGTTCAATGAAGCACCTGCCATGAAAGCACGCGAAATCACCGATCAAGCGATTGAATTAATTGAATCAGGTGAATATCAATTTGGCCGCTTAAATATTGCGAATGGCGATATGGTTGGTCACACGGGTGATATCGGTGCCACGATTGAAGCCATTGAAGTCCTCGATGAGTGTGTCGCCAAATTGATCAACGTGATAAATGCTCATAACGGGATTCTGCTTTACACTGCCGACCATGGCAATGCAGACATTATGTACACTGAAAAAAACGGTGTTCGTTCACCAAAGACAAGCCACACACTTAGCCCTGTACCATTCGCAATTGTCGATGCTAACTACGATGGCGAGTACCAATTATCACCGCCGGATGACGCAGGCTTAACCCATATTGCTGCTACCGCAATGAACTTGCTCGGTTTTGAAGCACCCAGTGATTACCAACCAAGCCTGCTGAGTTTTAAATAATGCCTGACGATAATACCGTTCTACACCAAGGCAGCTTGATATCGCTGCATAAAGAACGTGTAGAATTTCCGAATGGTGGGCACACCTACTTTGATATCGTCAAACACCCAGGCGGGTCAGTGATTGCAGCGGTTAATGATGAAAATCAAATTTGTCTGTTAAAACAATGGCGCCATGCCATTGACCAAGAAATTTGGGAACTACCTGCTGGTTGTTTAGAAGAAGGCGAACCCGCATTAGAAACAGCAAAAAGAGAGCTCGAAGAAGAAGCTGGCGTGACAGCTAAACAGTGGAAAGAGTTAGGAATCATTACCACCAGCCCTGGTTTTAGTAACGAAATACTCTATTTATATCAGGCCACCGATTTAAGCGAAGGCACAGTCAAACTGGACGATGCCGAACAGCTTGAAGCACATTGGTTTGATTTAGAAACCGTTTTTAAGATGGCACGCAATGATGAAATTATTGACGGTAAAACACTCGCGCTACTACTGAGATTAGAATTGAGCTAACCTCTACCTTTGGAAAAAGTCTGTATCAGCGCGTGGTTTTTATCCAGAGCCCCGCGATGAGAATCAATAAAGGTTAAGCCATTACCACCAATCTCATCTCTAAGGCTTGGATTGCCTAACCACTCTTCTAATACGTCAGACAGCTGGTTTTCATTTTGCACCATTTGACCAGCGCCTTCTTTAATCGTCCAACGACTGATGTCCGGAAAGTTGAACATATGTGGTCCAAACACCACGGGCACACCGAGTGCGCATGGTTCTAAAATATTTTGGCCACCCAGAGGCACCAAACTACCACCAACAAAGGCCACATCTGAGCAAGCGTATAATAACGATAGCTCACCCATTGTGTCGCCTAGATACACATCAACTTCGGGTGCGATTTTCGCATGACCATCGGTACGGCGAGCACAAATCAAATTACGCCTTTGCACTTTGCGCGCCATATAGTCAAAACGCTCTGGATGACGCGGCACTAAGATCAACAATAAGCTAGGGAATCGCGTTTTTAGCTTCTTGAAAATCGCTAGAATTTTACTTTCTTCGCCTTCGCGTGTACTGCCTGCAATCCAAACCAAACGGTCTTGCCCAAGCTGTCGGCGCATTACCTCGGCTGATTCGCGTAAACTGGGGGGCACGTTTACATCAAACTTAATGCTACCGGTTTCTGAAATTCTCTGTGGTGCAACACCCAATAGTTCAAGGTGCTTGCGATCTAATTTTCCTTGTACCGCAAAATGATCAACATACGAAAGTGTGTCTTTTACAAATTTGGGGATTTTTGCGTAACGCAAATAAGAACGCTCAGACAGTCGTACATTCGTGTATACCAATGTACTTCCTGAGGCCGCCACGGCACGAATCATATTCGGCCATATTTCAGTCTCCATGATAAACACGACATCCGCTTTAACCGACCGAACAAAACGTGACATTGCCCAACCTAAATCATAAGGAAAATAACAATGCGTCACTTTATCACCCAACATCATCTTAACCATGTCAGACCCAGTTGGGGTGGTAGTGGTTAATAAAATCCGGCAATCCGGGCGTTCAAGTATTAAACGATTTACTAAGGGTGCCGCAGCACGCGCTTCGCCCACTGACACCGCATGAATCCACACATCAAACGGTGCTGCTTTTGTTACATGCTCTGGAAGAAAACCAAAGCGTTCTGACCAGCGCGACCAATACTTAGGGTTTCTAAACCCGCGAAATATAAGCCCGATCAAGCCAAAAGGTATCGCCAGATTAATGAGTATTCGGTAGAGCCAAATCATTGTTGCAGCCTATTTATTTTTATTATCGGCAGCTAACCAATCTTGCGGCTTGAGATAATAATCCAGCAATTCAGCCTCAGGTGTTGCTTGCTCTGGGTCAGCGCGATAAGCCCAAGAAACCATTGGCGGCATCGACATTAAAATAGACTCAGTACGACCACCAGACTGCAAGCCAAATAAGGTGCCACGATCGTGCACCAAATTAAATTCCACATAACGACCGCGGCGCAATAATTGCCAATCACGCTGCGATTGATCAAATGCCATATTATGACGGCGCTCTAAAATAGGTATATATGCAGGCAAATAATGGTTACCGATGCTCTGCATAAAATCAAAGCATTGACCGAAATCAGGCTCATTCAGGTCATCAAAAAACAAACCGCCAACGCCCCGTTGCTCTTGGCGATGTGGTAAATAAAAATAATCGTCACACCATTTTTTGTAGTTAACATAAGCCTCTTCACCGAGAGGAGCGCATGCTTGGTGGGCTGTTTGATGCCAATGTTGCGCGTCTTCGGCAAAGCCATAATAAGGCGTCATATCAAAGCCCCCACCAAACCACCAAATAGGTTCACTGGTATCAGCCCCTGCAATAAAGAATCGAACATTCATATGCGATGTTGGCGCAAAAGGATTGTGCGGATGAATCACTAGAGACACACCCATTGCTTCAAAACCTTTACCAGTCAACTCTGGGCGTTTTAAGGTTGCTGCAGGCGGCATTTTGTCACCACGAATATGAGAAAAACTAACGCCACCCTTTTCAATTACATCACCACCAGTAATAACGCGAGTACGACCACCACCGCTACCGTTTGAGTGCTGCCATTCATCTTCAACAAAGCTGTTGTCATCAAGCTCAGAAAAGCGTTCACAAATAGTATCTTGCAAACCTTTTAGGTAACCGCTGACAACTTCAATTTTATCGGTCTGTGTTTCGCTCATCAGGGTATTTTAACAGAGCAAAGCTTATGGCTGTTTAAATAGTTCGGGGAAGTTCTTCCGCTTTTCTACCTAAGTAACGTTCCGGTCAGTCCATCGCGAATGGTTGAGGGTTTGCTGGCTCCGCCAACCGACGCTTCAAAAATAAAATCTAACTCTGACCCCATATCAAGCTGAACTTGGTCAGCGCTAAGATGAGCGGGTTGACCATGTCGATTGGCACTAGTAGATACAATTGCAGCGCCAAACTGTTCACAAAGTGCCTGACAAATAAAGTGCGCGCTAATGCGCATCGCAACACCTGCGTGCTGACCACGCACCCACTGAGAAACAGTCGGATGTGCAGGCAGTATCCAGGTATTTGGCCCAGGCCATGATTCTTCGATTCGTGCTTTTTGTGATGCGCTAATTTGTACAGAATCCGAAAACTCTACGTATTGATTTACTTGCGCAATGTTGGCTGCAACAAGAATAAGCCCTTGGTCTGGCTGGCGTTGCTTGATTGCGAGCAGGCGCTCAATAGCTGCCTGATTTCGTGGGTCGCAACCCAAGCCAAAACAATGTTCAGTTGGGTACGCGATAACACCACCTTTTTTGAGAACACTAACGGCTTGTTTTACGGCACTGTCTATATCCATTGATTAATACTATCTACCGAAACGGCAAGTTTGATTGAGGCCTTCAACTAAAAGGGTAGAGTTTTCATGCAAGTAATATCCGTATTATTGCATAAACATTAAAACAAAATTACTACAGCAACTCGCTATATTCAGTGAATTAACAAGACTCGTTTTTATGGCTGATTTAATAACCAGCTATAGTTGTAACTCACGCCTCTAGACCGAGCAATTGCCGTTTTCAAGTCCTCTTCAGCATAGCGAATAACATAGTCTCGAACACTTTGCTTATTGCCACCAAAATCATCGATATACCACTGAAAAAGTTTTGACACAACCAGCCTACCATCTTCAACGCGCGCGCCTCTTGGATGATTCAACAGTTGACGAGTAACTTTATCTAATAAGTCTTCGGTGTTTTCTTCGGTAAAGGGTGTTTTTTGTAGATTACCAGAACTTAGGCTACCTGCATTTAGCGCAAACAAAATGCGAGGGTCTTTAAATATAGGTCTTAAAATGCCATGTTCTATTACATTCAACGAGATTTTTTGCATCACCACTTCGTAACTACGCGCGCGCCAGTTGAGTCTTCGTGTCGAATCCAGTGGGTAATTATTCAATATTCTGTTGATAACAGCGGCATTATAGAAATTCAACCAATACGCTTTTTGTTGTCCTAAATTAAACTGTCTTGGTTCAAATTGCTGCAAATATTCTAAGTAGTTTTCCAGCACTAATTTATCACCGCTGGTAATTCCTTCGTAATTGAAGCGATTAATACCACTCGGGTGCGAATCATCGACATAACGCTCTAAAATGTCGCCCCATGCCGAGTGATCTACTTTAATAACACTTTGTTCTTCGTAGTCATTCCAAAACGGAATTAACTCGGAATCAGGCGCCGCATTCGCGCCCGCACTCAATAAAACTAACGGCAATAACGCCGTTTTAAATATTCGCTTAAACATAATCCCCGCCTATCTAGTGTTGTTCAGCTCAGTCTTTCAACTCCATGTCTCATAGACATACTGAACATTATGTACGTAACATAAACTAAATTATAGCAATATCAGTGAATTATTGCGAAACCCATCGAAAAAACTGATAAATATCTAAAAAATTATGGCTTATTCAAAGCCCAGTCGTATTCGTAATCAATATCTTTAGCGCTTTGTTCAGGCAGTTTTTTACCGAGTAAGCGGTATTCTTGCACGTAGTCAAATACAGCCTGTTCAGAATCACCAAAATCGACACCATACCATTCAAAAATACTTGAAAGCGTTAAGCTGCCATCTTTAATTTGCGCGCCACGCGGGTGGTTTATAAATTCAACCGCACCCTTTTGCAGTAAACGCTCTGTGTTACTGGCAGTAAACGCTGTTTTTTGTAAATTAGGGCAACCATAACTTGCGCAATTTACCGCAAAATGATGCCTTGGCTCTTGCCAAAACGGTCGTAAAACTCCATGCTCAATATCATTTAAACTGAGCTTTTGCCCCTGAATTTCAAGAAATTTTATATTCCATGGACCAAAATCCAGTGAGAAAAAGCTTTCTCTAATTTCAGAAATGGAGTCTTCGGGTTCTTCTTTAACAATCAGCTCAACGGTCGCGGCATTATATAAGTTAATCCAATACGCCTCTTGTTCTACTTTGCTCAATTTGCGTGGGTCGAGGTTTTCTAAACTATCAACATAGCTATTTAACAACTTAGCATCTTCGGCAGACACACCTTCGTAATCAAAACGGTTAACACCACTTGAATGAGCACTGTCTAAGTATTTATCTAAAATTTCTTGCCAGGCTGAATGATCAACTTTGATGGTACTGCTTTCATCAGAAACACCCCAGAAAGCAATGCCTTTGGCTTCTGGCGCAGACTGCGCACTACCCATAGCAATTAACCACAACGTTAAGAATAAAATTACTTTAAATGTTTTAATCATATCGATACTCCTAATTACTAATCGAATATTAATTAACGGCGCCAATTATGCAGCTTCTCTACCCATTTGAGAAGGCCTTCTGGCGCATGCTCTTTTTTCCACACACCCGCAACAAACTTATTGCTCTCGGCCAAACTGGGGTAAAGGTGAATAGTTCCCAGTATTTTATTTAAGCCGAGGTTGTATTTCATTGCCAACACGTACTCAGAAATCAAATCACCAGCATGATGCCCAACAATCGTAACACCCAACACTTTGTCTTTTCCTTTAGGTGTAATCACTTTAATAAAGCCATGTGCCTCACCATCGGCAATCGCGCGATCCAAATCATCAATACCGTATTTGGTTACTTCGTAGTCAATCTTTTGTTCTTTCGCATCACTTTCGCTCAAGCCAACACGCGCTACTTCTGGCATTGTAAATGTTGCCCACGGAATCACTCGGTAATCCACTTTGAACTTTTTAACAAAACCAAACAATGCATTCACTGTTGCAAACCATGCTTGGTGTGATGCCGTATGGGTAAATTGATATGGCCCAGTAATGTCACCACAAGCGAAGATATTTGGTACTGCGGTGCGTAAATAATCATCGGTTTCAATGGTGCCATTTCTGCGTAATTTGATACCAAGCTTATCTAAGTTCATCTCGTCACTGTTTGCTTTACGGCCTACCGCAATCAGCACCGCATCAAACGGTACTTCAACAGGCCCATTTTCAGACTCACAATGCAGCACTTTTTGGCCGCCCTCATTGGTGAATTTAACCGCCTTATGGTTAGTCAACACATTAATGCCGCCTTTCTCAAATGTCTCAGTGATGTGATCAGCCACGTCAGCGTCTTCACGACCCATTAGCTGACCCATCATTTCGACCATTGTGACCTTTGAACCAAGTTTAGAAAATGCTTGGCTTAACTCACAGCCAATGGGTCCACCACCAAGCACAACTAAGCGCTCAGGTTGTTCTTCAAGCTCCCAAACGTTGTCCGAGGTCAAGTAATCTATTTGATCAAGACCTTCAATCGGTGGAACAAATGGTCGCGCACCACTCGCGATAATAATGCTTTTGGTGGTGATCGTTCGATCGCCCACTTGCACTGTGTGCGGGTCAGCAATAACCGCTTCTCCGGTTACACATTCAACGCCAAGGCCGGTAAAACGTTCTATCGAATCGTGCGGTTCAATGGTTTTGATCACGTCTTGAACTCGGTTCAGTACTTTTTTAAACACCGGTTTCACTTCTACTGACTCGATACCAAACTCATCAGCGCGACTCATATAATTTGCCACTTTAGCTGAACGCAATAAGGCTTTACTGGGTACACAACCGGTATTTAAACAATCGCCACCCATTTTGTGACGTTCCACCAAGATTACTTTCGATTTCACTGCCGCTGCGATAAGCGCACTGACTAGGCCCGCAGAGCCACCGCCAATTACAACCAGATTTGCTTCATATTTTGCCATGCTATTCCTACTATTTTATATCGGGGTAAATTAGTTTTATTGATGATTAGAGTCGTATTGTGCTTATGCGGCTGCTTTATCACGCTTCAACCAAGCTAAGGCGTATTTTGCAATAATTGGGAACACGCCCAACAAGGCAAACGACAACAGTAACTTTGGCTCCGCAATACCAGCAAGACTATCAATTTGGGCGATTTGAGTACCTGCATTCACATATACTGCTGTTCCGGCAAGCATGCCTATCTGGCTCGCCCAGTAGAAGGTAATTGTTTTAAGCTTTGTGAGTGCGAGTACAGAGTTAACAACAACAAAGGGAAATAATGGTACTAAACGCAGACCAAACACATAAAATGCGCCTTCGCGCTCAATACCAGTGTTAATTGCTTGTAGGCGATCACCAAATTTCGATTGCACCGCATCATGAAATAGGTAACGCGTTAATATAAATGCAATTGTCGCGCCTATCGTGCTGGCAAATGACACAACAATTAAGCCGGTCCAAAAACCAAATATTGCACCACCCGCTAAGGTCAAAATAGTTGCTGCAGGCAATGCCAGTGCGGCAAATGCCACATAAACAAAAAAGAAAATCGCTATTATTAACGCAGGATTACTAGCATATTGCGCATTAAGCGCATCTTGTTGCTGCTTGAGGTAATCTAATGAAAAATATTGCTGTAAATCAAACGCAAAAAACGCAGTAATAAGTGAAACGATAAGTAACGCTAGGATAATTTTAGTTTTCATTCGGGTATGATAGTTAATGATTTAATGAACAGTGATAGAGACCTCAATAAGGCATAAATTCTTACTGCCAGCAAAAATCTCTATCAAATAATAACAAATGACTGAACAATTAGGCGTTTCATTAAACTGGCAAAACAGTTCAAAAAGCCCACTCGACTCTCGCACGCTGCGACAAGACGAGCTTCATCTATGGTGGCTGCCATTAACGTTAAACGCGGTGCAGCGCGAATTAACGCTAAATTTATTGAGTGACACCCAACGAGATAAATACCATCGTCGCAATAACATCGAACAAAAGCAAGCTTATCTAGCTGGACGTTATCACTTAATGACCTTACTTGCGGCATATAATCGGTGCGAGCCGAGCGACATATTGCTGCGTTACAACCGCTTAAATAAACCTTATCTAAACCCCAACCCACGCGATATACAATTCAATTTTACTGACACAAACAGCAAAAATGGCTATATGGGCTTGTTTGCATTTTGTTTGGGCCATCAAGTGGGCGTTGATATCGAATCGGTAGACCGGAGCAGTGATTTTGAAAAAATTGCCAAACGGCGTTTCACGGATGCTGAACAAACATTCATCCGGGATACGCAAGGCAAGATTGACCCTAAAAAGGCATTAGCAATTTGGACACGCAAAGAAGCGTATGGTAAAGCAACGGGTAAAGGCATTAATTTCACAATGCGCGATCATGAACTTATTAATGGTAATGAACCCACTCTGAATTTTAGAGATGATGCTGATGATTGGCGGTTAACACAATTAGCCCTGTCGGATTCACATATTGCATGCGTAGTGCATCAAAGCCACACACCGCTCAAACTTAAAGGCTTTAGTAGCCATGATGCAGATGTAACTAATTAAGCGATACTGTTTGCTTTATCTGATTAAACCAGCGCCCATAATATTCGTGTAACGCAGCGCTGGTTAATGCCAGCGCACCTGCTGATGGAACCCACGAAAGAATAACAGGCGAGTAATGTTCACGCACCAATATATCCGCCGACGCTGGCGTGATGGGAATCGGCAATTGGCGAAACAAATCAATTGATCTTGGCATATGCAATGCCGAAGTAACCAACAACGCAGAACTGATTTCTTGCTGTGCTAGCATCGCGTTCAGGTTCTGCATATTTTGTTCCGTGGTTCGACTATCACCTTCAACAATAATTGCTTCAGGCGGCACACCCCAGCTTTGCAATAATTGCCGGCCATAGTAGGCTTCGCTTTGATAGCCGTGTTGTTCAAAGACATTGCCACCCACAAGCACAATACGCTGCCCTTTGGTAGCTCGATACAATTGGGTTGCATACCAATAGCGATCTGAGCCCGAACCTAATTGCACGTGTTGTGCAGGGGGCAATGGTATTCGCAAGCCACCGCCAAGCACAATAATGACATCATGTTTGGCTATGTCTGCTATTGGTATTTGCGGATACTGACGTTCTAAAGAACTTGCTAAAGCACTTGCCACTTTTGAGTTTGACGCAAGTAGTAAAATAGCAATTGCGGTGAAGCGTAAAATAAACGTAAGCCGTCTGGCGTTAAAACCACTGCTTAGTAAACTTAATAAGCCTAACAGCACACTCAAACCGAGCGGGTAAACCAACGCTGATATTATTTTGATAAGTAAGACAGTATCCATGACCGAATCCAGATAAAAAGAAGTTGGCTAAATTAACAACAATCTGCAACAAATTTGACGTATTTTATTCAGACGCCAGAGTAGCATGATGACTGCGTTACACCAATCAATTCGCGATTTGTTACTATTATGAATACACCGCCAATGTTACGATAACGCCCCGTTGAGAATTTAAACTCAAAACGGTTTCTAACTTACCAAACACAGCTTTAAAAAGACCGACTCCAATGGATTCATTTAACCCCAAATTATTCGACTTCGAAGAAGGCCGCGAAGGTTACTACGGTGACTACGGCGGTACTTTTTTACCTGAAATACTGCACAGCACAATTGAAGAGCTGAAAGCAGAATTTCGTAAAGCCAAAGAAGACCCCTCATTTTGGGAAGAGTTTTTAGCGCTAATGCAGTCTTACTCAGGCCGCCCAACGCCAGTAACGCATCTTGCGAATCTATCGAAAGAATTAGGTGGTGCGCAAATCTACGTTAAACGTGAAGATTTAAACCACACCGGCTCACACAAAATCAATAATGTGATGGGCCAAGGCTTGTTAGTCAAACGCATGGGCAAAACGCGTGTTATTGCTGAAACCGGCGCTGGACAACATGGTTATGCAACCGCAACCATGGCGGCACGATTTGGCTTTGACAGCAAAATATACATGGGCGCAGTTGATGTTGCGCGTCAACGACCAAATGTTTTCTGGATGGAAAATATGGGCTCCGAAGTAGTCTCGGTAACTGATGGTCAACAAACCTTAAAAGACGCAATCAATGAGTGTTTACGTGACTGGGTTACCAATATGGATAACACTCATTACGTGCTCGGAACTGCGTGTGGCCCGCACCCATTTCCTGAAATGGTCAGTTGGTTTCAATCGATCATTGGGCGTGAAGCCCGTGAGCAAGTCCTTAAAGTGTCGGGCCAATTACCCAACAAAATATTTGCTTGTGTCGGTGGCGGCTCAAACGCCATCGGTTTATTCCAAGGTTTTATGGACGACAAAGATGTTGAGCTAGTAGGCTGTGAAGCTGGCGGCTTTGGCCCAGGCAAAGGCAACCATGCTGCTCGCCTTGCGTATAAAGATGCCTCAGTTGGGGTGGCGCAAGGCATGAAAACCTATTTCTTACAAAATGACGACGGCAACATGCTGGAAACTCATTCAGTTGCAGCCGGGCTAGACTACATTGGTGTGAACCCAGTGCTGGTGCACCTATGGGAACAAGATCGAGTGCGTTTTGAAGCGGTCACAGACGAACAAGTCACGCAAGCATTAAAAATAACCATGCGCAACGAGGGTTTAATTCCCGCACTGGAAAGCTCGCACGGTTTTGCGCAAGCCATATTAGAAGCCGAACAAATGAGCAGTGACGAAACAGTCTTAATTAATATGTCGGGCCGCGGCGATAAAGACATTTTTACAATTGCAGATGCACTGCGAGACGATCATTGGAAAACCTTTATTCGACAGAAGGCAACAGAATATGGCGCTTAACAACTATTTATCTGAACGCATTGCTGCAAAAAAAGCGGCAGCAAACGGCGCATCGTCACATTCAAATAAACCATTAGTCATGACACACGTTGTTTGTGGCTATCCATCGTTTGACGCGAATTGGAAAGCCTTAGAAATAATGCAAGAGTTTGGTGTGGATATGGTTGAATTGCAATTCCCGTTCTCTGAGCCATCGGCCGACGGCCCATTATTTGTTAAAGCCAATCAGCAGGCCATAACTGATGGTGTGCATGTTGATGACTGTTTTGAATTTATGAAAAAAGTAACGGATACTTTTTCATTTAAAGTGGTCATGATGGGCTACTACAACACTGTTTTTAAAACAGGGCAACGCGCCTTTATGCAGCGTTTAAAAGAGGCTGGTGGTGAGGCATTTATTTTGCCAGATCTACCAGTTGAAGAAGCCCGCGAATTACACGATATTGCTGCTGAGCTCGATTTGTCACCAATCGTATTAATGACACCTACGAACAGTGATGAACGCTTGGCAAAGCTCGCCGAATGCGCTGATGGCTTTATCTATGTCGTCGCGCGAAAAGGGGTTACTGGCTCAGACACCGATATGAACAAAGAAGTCTCGGACTTCATTCAACGCTGCCAGCACTACACCGAACTACCATTAGCAGTCGGGTTTGGTGTTAGCCAAGCAAGTGATATTGATTTTATCGGTAGCAATGCTGAAATTGCCGTCATCGGAACAGCGGCTTTAAAAGCGTGGGAAGCCGGCCAACAAGACGGACTTCGCACGTTTTTCGAACAACTTCTAAATTAAGCCTATGTGAATAATTGCTAAAAATGCGATTACAACCGCGCGATTTAATAGACTAACTGTCAAACAAATTACAATACATCGTCACAAAGTGTCAAAAACACGGCACTTTAATTGTTATTTTCAGTGCCACTTGCCATACTTTTGGACTGCCTAGTTGATAAATAGTTGATAAAAGGTATCTCAACAAGGACATGACCAATGCTGACTAGCATACGCTAGCGCATTTAAAAGTGGGGGATTGCTAAGTCATAGCGGTGAGTTTCACCGAACTAATCCTCCTGATAAAAACTCGTCTAAAAGGTCGGAGGAAAATGTGAAACGATGTTCATTTTTTTGTGCAGGCTGGTGGCCATTTTTATTGCTGCCATTGTTACTGCTACTGCCATTATTGTATTTTAACTGGCACCCAATCGAAAATCAGGTTGCGAGCAACACTGAAAGCTCACTTAAATCCCAAGGCGTTGAATGGGCACAGACTGAAACCTTCAATCGCGGCAGAGATGTTTTATTAACAGGCACAGCACCAAGCGAAGAAGCGGTTGCTGAAGCACTTTCTATTGCTCGCGATAGTGAAGGCGTTAGAGTCGCAGAATTCAGTGGTGATATCAGCAGCCCCACAATTCCACCGTCTTTATCAGTGCTTAACCAAGGCGACTCAGTGGTATTAAGCGGCACGCTAGCGGATCAAGCAAGCATTGATGCTCTTGTTACTCAAGCCAGAGCACAGTACGGCGCCGATAATGTCGTGAATCGCCTTAATGTTGGAAACGGCATTATGGCCTTATCAACAAGCGCCTTAGACGGCATGTTTGCTAATATCGCGCAACTAGGCGATGGCGGAAAACTGACATTAAATGACGGTGTATTAAGAGTCACCGGCGAGGTCGCAAACGCGGATACTAAAGCATCTATCGGTTCAGCGCTAAGTCGTTTATTGAGCGCCGGCACGGATCAACAACTAAAACTCAACAATCAGTTAACCATTAAACCTGCTGAAATTGCTCGCGATGTTTGTGAAGACCTCGTAGCACAATTACTCAGCACAGCAAAGATCAATTTCGCGAGTGGTAAGGCAATCATTCAAGACGATAGCTTTACGCTATTGGGCGAAATTGCCGCAACCGCTAGACGCTGCCAGGGCGCGCGTTTCGAAGTGGCTGGCCATACTGACTCCACCGGAAATTTAGCATTCAATATGTCGCTTAGCGAAAAACGTGCGCAAGCGGTTGTTGATCACCTTGTAGGACTTGGCTTAGACGCTGCGCAATTCAGCGCATCTGGCTATGGGCCAAATAGCCCAATTGCCGACAACGGCACTAACGCTGGTCGAGCAAAGAATCGTCGTATCGAGTTCAAACTCATCAACTAACAAAACATAGGAATTACGGAGAATTAAAATGTGGTATTTATTTTTTCAAATTTGGGTTTGGCTACTTGCAGCCTTCATTCTTGGCTGGGCAGCGCACTGGTTTTTATGCTGCAGAGGCAACAATGAACAAAACAGTGTTGAGGCCAACGCATCAAGCAATTTAAAGGCTCAAGCACCAACGACGGCGGCTAGCGCAGCAGCGATTGTTCCTGTACAAGACAGCTGGAAGCCACAAGGCTTTGCTACAGCACCAGAAAATGCGGATGATTTAAAACGCATTAAGGGTGTTGGCGCAGTCATTGAGGAAACGCTCAACGGTTTAGGTATCTATCAATTTCAACAAATTGCATCGTGGTCTGATGACAATACAAGTTGGGTAGAAAACTTTTTAGCGTTCCCAGGCCGTATTCAACGCGAAAACTGGATCGAACAGGCGCGCACTTTAAGCGAAGGCGGTACCACTGAGTTTGCCAGCCGTGTAGACAAAGGTGAGGTCGATTACGACTAAAATCTACTCTAACTGAACGAATTGTAAGAATTATCTATTGATTCGTAATTAAGCAATCAGTTAGTATTAATACGCTTTGAGGTTATGCAGAATCCGTGGCCCCTACCCAACCCAATAACCCAACCATGGTTTCTGTGTAACTTCATTGCGCTTATTTTTGTCAGCTTCCTTTCTTTTTTCAACTTTCTTTTTTATCAACTTCTTGATAGCCCGATTAGGATAATGAGGTTTTATCAACTCTTACCCAGCGCTAATGCTAAACCAGACTTAGAATCTGATTTCTAGATTTTGTGTTTATTGTCTCTTTAATTGTGACTTTGATATAAAATAAATCCATGAAAAGAGTCATATTTAACCGAAAAGGCGGTGTTGGCAAATCAACCATCACCTGTAATTTAGCTGCCGTTGCCGCAAGCAAAGGCAAAAACGTGTTGGTGGTGGACTTAGACCCGCAAGCGAATACAACCAGTTACCTCGGCCATAGCGGTAAAGACAATGTAGTTGGCATTGCTGAGTTTATGGAATCAACCATTTCTCGAAATTATCGCGACTTCACGTCTGAAGACTATATTCGTAAAACCCGTTTTGAAAATCTATCGGTTATTTCGGCCAGCTATTCTCTCGTTGACCTTGAAGCAAAGCTCGAAGCCAAGCACAAGATTTACAAACTGCGTGACTTTTTAAATAATCTGCACGAAGACTTTGATGAGATTTACATTGATACGCCGCCAGCACTAAACTTTTTTACGCTCTCTGCATTAATTTCAGCGGATCGCTGCATTTTACCCTACGATTGTGATGTGTTTGCACGCGATGCAATGCTTGACCTCATGGAAGAGTTGGAAGAAATTATAGAAGATCACAACCCTGAGTTAGTGATTGAGGGTGTGGTAGTCAACCAATTTCAAGCCCGAGCAAAACTGCCACAACAAGCGGTTGATGAATTAAAGAAAGCAAAATTTAAATTATTAAAGCCGTTTATTTCTTCATCAGTGAAAGTTAAAGAATCGCATGCCGCACACACACCTCTGATCTACCTAGACGCGAGACACAAAGTCACTCAAGAATTTATTGATTTATATAAAGCCCTTAGCCGTAAGAAATAGCCCTTAGCCGTAAGAAATAGCCCTTAGCCGTAAGAAGTAGCCCTTAGCCGTAAGAAGTAACCCTTAGCCGTAAAAAATAGTCTTAAGCTATAAAAAGTCAAGAAATTAACTGTTCTTTAACTCGAATACCCATCTGGATTATTCGATTGCCAGCGCCAATGATCTTGCATCATTTGATCGACACCAAATTCTGCAGTCCAATTCAACTTACGCTTGCTGTGGTTTGGATCAGCGTAACAAGTTGCAATATCGCCTGGGCGCCGATCTTTAATCACTAATGGTATATTGACACCACTTGCTCGCTCAAACGCAGCCACCATTTCCAGCACTGAATAGCCTTGCCCTGTGCCAATATTATAAGCTTGGCAAGCATGCTGCGGGTTTAAGGCTTGCAAAGCTTTTAAGTGCGCATTAGCAAGATCCACCACATGGATATAATCACGCACACCTGTACCATCTGGCGTGTCGTAGTCATTACCCCAAACCGATAATTGCGTTAATTTACCAACGCCAACTTGCGCTATATAAGGCATTAGATTGTTCGGAATACCATTAGGGTCTTCGCCAATAAGACCACTTGGATGCGCTGAAACAGGGTTGAAGTAGCGCAATATCGAAATTTGCCAATCTGCATCAGCAACACTTAAATCACGCAAAATATCTTCAATCATTAATTTAGATTGACCATAAGGATTGGTCGCACTAAGTGGAAAGTCTTCCTTGATTGGCACACTTGCAGGATCACCATAGACCGTGGCTGACGAACTAAACACAATCCGCTTACAGCCATATTCAGCCATTACTCGAAACAATTGCAGAGAACCATGAACATTATTTTGATAGTAACGCAGTGGTTGTTCCACCGATTCGCCCACCGCTTTTAAGCCAGCAAAGTGAATCACCGCATCAAATTGGTGTTGCTGAAATACTTTGTTCAATAATTCAACGTCTTGTATATCACCTTCAATCAGCGCTATTTCCTGCCCAGACAGTTTTTCTAAGCGCGGCAAAACGGCTTTTGAGCTATTGGATAAATTGTCAAAAATAATCGGTGTGAAACCCTGCTCTGTCAAAGCTAGGACAGTATGACTGCCTATGTAGCCTGCGCCACCTGTTACTAAAATTTTTTTCATTGATTGTCTCGAATACTAACGCGCTCGCAAGTGCTAAAATATACACGCCTAATTTGGGCAGCGCTATAAATATGTATTATCCGCCATCGGTTAAAAACAAAAAATACAACATGCGACAACTCATTCGACAAAACCCAATACTAATATTGAGCATGCTCTTTGCCAATATTGGCCTGTCGATTTGGTGTTTAGCGAATGATCCGGTGATTAATTACGATGGCGTTCTATATGTTACCGTGGCCGACTTATTGCTTGAAGGGCAATGGAAAACAGCAATCGATTATTATAATTGGCCATTCTATTCAATGGCAATCGCGGCTGTAGCTAAGGCCTTGTTCTTGCCGACTGAAACTGCCGCCCATGTCATTAACACTGCGTTTGCCATTTCATTGTGTGTTGCGTTTGTCGCAATTGCGGCCGATTTATCGAAGCATGATAAGCGCCTAATATTAATTGCTGCGCTGCTCATTGTGTTTTTCCCCAGCATCACAAAATATCGATCATTTGTGATTCGCGACTTTGCTTATTTAAGTTTTTATTTATGGTCCTTGCTATATCTGCTGCGCTATTGCCGGACAAGTGATCCGCAATCTCAAGTAAAAAACATCAGCTATTGGGCTGGGCATTGCGTTCTAGCAACGTTGTTTCGTATTGAAGGCGTGATCTTTTTGCTCATTACACCTTATTTTCTATTCTTATTTAAACAACAAATAACCGACAGACAATCACTCAAAAATTTAATTCGTATTTTAACCGTATTACTACTGGTGATAGGTGCGACTGCGGCTTGGTGGTATTTAAACAATAAGTACGAACCGACGATCATAGTAGCTCAGCAACACGGTCACGATATTCATAATGTATGGGATGTGTTTTTGATGAATATCGCGCAAAACTCCGGTATTGAAACACTGAGTACTTGGAATTACATTTCTGTGATTACAACGAATATTGGCACTGTATTTTATGAGTTGGTGCGTCGTCTTGCGATATTTTATTTATTATTCATTGTTTACGCCTATAGCCAGAAATTAGGTTTAAATGACGCGCAATCTAAACGTATTTGGTGGGTATATTTACTCACCAATATCGGCCTATTGCTGACATTTAGTTTATACAATAGCTTTATTGTGAGCCGCTATGGATTAGCAACCGCATTAACCCTGTTAATACTAGCGCCGTTTGGTATTGACGCTGTTTTATCAAAACTTAAAAGTAGTACGCAAATAAGCAACAATGCTTCGGCTAAAAAAGTATACGCTGCGCTTATTGTCTTTATTCTGGCAGCCGTTTCGATAGAAGGTTTAAACGTTAAAACCAATAAGCCCCACATTAAACAAGCAGGCTACTGGATTGGTGACAACATCCCTAAAACAGATCGTATATTTAGTAATAACAAACTCGCTATTTATTATGCCGATCGAGGTGCTCAAGCGAACACAGAAGAAGACTATAGTAATGCTAAATTACAGTATCTAATTGATAATGGTATTACTGATCACTTTAAGTATATTGCTCTCGCAAGCAATAAAAGCAACCAACAAGAACAAGAATTTTTAGCACTATTGACAAAACTTTATGGCAAACCAGTTTATCATCTGACAAACAGCGAGAACTCAAAGCGCGCCATCTCTATCTTTAAGACAATTTAAACAGTGAAAAAAATACTAACGCGCCGTACGTTTTTAGCTGCCAGTGGCACAGCAGGCCTTGCCGCGGCCGCCATCTACACTACTCGGCGTGGAATTCGATTTCCGCAACTAAATTTTGAACCCGCGTCGGCGAAACTTGATCTAAATCACAGCAGTATTAAGGTCTCGGGTGAACAGATTATTCGCACACAGCGAAGTATAAGTAATCGCATACATTTTCGTGCCGTTGCGCCTGAGCCTAGCCTCACCCTTATCGCGAATCAGGCAAGCTCTATTAAAATTAGCGTTGGCAACCTTGCCACTGATGCCGAGTTACTGAACTCGAGTAAAGCAATACAAGAGCAGCGCAATGGCATTAATCGCATACTCGATATTAATATGTCGCGCGGTCAAAGTCTTGAGCTCAAATGGAAACTGCCAGAGGTACA
>CAZOBR010000017.1:3384-24281 GCA_964578035.1 uncultured Gammaproteobacteria bacterium | reverse complement strand
AGGCCGTACTTCTTCCCGACCTCACCTAGAGCAATAAGCTGTTCCGGCAATATTTCGCCACCCGCAACTCTCGGCACGACAGAATAAGTACCATCCTTCTGCATATTCGCCATAAACGTATCATTGGTATCTTGCAATGGCACAAGATCTGACTCCAAAACATGCTCGTTCCACAATGAAGCCATAATAGAACCAACCGCCGGTTTACAAATATCACAACCAGAACCTTTCCCGTGAGCCGCAATTAGTTCGTCAAAGGATTTAATTTGCGATGCTTGAGCGATCGTAAACAAATCTTGGCGTGTATACGGAAAGTGCTCGCACATATCCGTATTAACTTCTAAACCACGCGCGTTAAGTTCAGTATCTACAACATTTTTAAGTAAAGCGGCACAGCCACCACAACCCGTTGCGGCCTTAGTGCACCCTTTGACATCAGCTACAGTCATACATCCGCCATCAATGGCTTCTACAATGTCGCCTTTACTGACGTTGTGGCATGAGCAAATGCTTGCGGTCATCGGCAATGCATCAGCGCCTAACGCTGGCTTAGCGCCGTCAAGTGACGGCAGAATCATGCTCTCTGGTGATTCAGGCAACTCTATTTCGTTTAGAAAATACTGCAAAAGCGTATCGTAATCTTCAACATCACCCACCAAGGTGGCACCCAACACACGCTTGCCATCGGCGGATACGTTCAAGCGCTTATAAACTTCTTCACGCTCATCGCTAAACACATAGGCTCGTGAACCTTCGGCCATACCTTTAGAGTCACCGATTGAACCCACATCCACACCCAGTAATTTCAATTTAGTGCTCATGTCGGCACCTGTAAATGACGTTCGGTCTTCAGTAAGTTGAGAAACAGCCGCTTCAGCCATGCGGTAACCTGGCGCAACCAATCCATAAATGAAGTTACCTAATAAGGCACATTCACCGACGGCAAAAATATTTTCGTCTGAGGTCTTACACTGATAATCAATTTCAATGCCCCCACGCTCACCCACAGCCAAACCAGCGTCTCGCGCGAGTTGATCGTAAGGCCGTATACCGGCTGAAAACACGATTACGTCAGTCTCTAATTGTGTATCGTCGGCGAATTTCATCTTCAAACGATGCTCATCACCCTCAACGATCCGTTGAGTTGCTTTGTCTGTATGTACATGAACGCCCAGAGCTTCGATTTTTCGGCGCAGCATTTTACTGCCGCCTTCATCTAACTGAACGCCCATCAAACCGGGCGCAAACTCGACAACATGCGCCTCAAGACCAAGATTTTTAAGCGCGTTAGCACACTCCAACCCAAGTAAACCGCCACCAACAACAACACCTTTTTTCATCCCTTTGGCTGAGGCTTTGATCTCCCCTAGATCATCAATGGTGCGATACGTTAAGCAGTGTGGTAAATCTTTACCAGGAATTGGAGGAACAAAAGGGTAAGAGCCTGTAGCCAAGACGAGCTTGTCATAGCCAAACTCTTGACCGCCCTCAGTCACGACCTTCTTTTGATCTCGATCAATGCTTGCAACAAAATCACCAAAATGAGCCTTAACACCCCATTCTTTGTATTGCTCACGAGTACACATCGCTAAGTCTTGTGGCTCCTTACCATCAAAGACTTCCGAGAGATGAACACGATCATAGGCCGGACGAGGCTCACCGCCAATCAGAGTAATACCAGCCTCGATTTCACTGTTGTAAAGAGTTTCAACATAGTGATGCCCCACCATACCGTTGCCAACAACCACAATATCCAATTTAGCCATAATTTCTAAAACCTTTAAACACCCCTCGTTGGGCGCCTTATCTTCTACTTCAAAAGAGCAGTTTGTGTTAGGGAAAGCCGACCCTTAGCTTGGGTCTAGTAGCACTAGTAGGAACTAAGCAAGTATCGTGCCAAAAGAGAAATAGACAAGAATTAGCAGGGTATTGGTTGTCTCTCCACAAACACCATCAATGACTCCACACCTGAACAAAAAGAACGCACCATCTTGAAGCACTTGCATAATCAATCGCACCAATGACATGCAGATAATCGAAGCTAAGCAGTGAACACACAACGTTAAAAATTGGCATGCTAATTGCTTTCATTCGCTTAACCAGTTAATAGAACGCAACACCGATGAAGGTGTCGCTATCATTTATCAGCGGAGATATGCATGTCTGAGACTAAGTTCAACCTTCTGTCCTTTGGCGGAAAAATGAAAATTCTGCACCTAACGTGGGTGGCCTTTTTTATAACTTTTGTAGTTTGGTTCAACCTTGCGCCTATGCTACAAGCTATTGCTAAAAGTCTAGGGCTCAGCAGTAGTGAAATAAAAACTCTATTACTACTTAATGTATCTCTGGCCATACCTGCACGCATTATTGTAGGCATGCTTACCGACCTCTATGGGCCGCGCAAAGTCTATTCAGGTCTGTTATTTATTTCTTCTATTCCCTGTTTAATGTTTGCGATGGCAGACACATTTGAACAGGCAGCTATAGCGCGCTTCTTGATGGGTTTTGTCGGTGCCGGCTTTGTTGTTGGTATTCGCATGGTTAGCGAATGGTTTCCACCAAAAGAACTCGGCACAGCTGAGGGCATATATGGTGGCTGGGGTAACTTTGGCTCTGCAGCCGCAGCCTTTACACTGCCAACGATCGCACTTTGGTTTGGCGGGGAAGATGGTTGGCGCTATGCAATATCCGGAACTGGCTTAATCTGCTTTGTTTACAGTTTTATTTATTACTTCAGTGTCACTGACACACCCAAGGGGTCAACTTACTTTAAACCAAAGCAAGTTGGTGCAATGGAAGTTACAAGTAAAGGCGACTTAATTTTACTCTTGATAATGAAGTTACCCCTATACGGAGCACTTTGCTTACTGATCTGGAAGCTCTCACCCAATGGTGTCTCCTTGTTAAATGGCATTGCTTCTAAATCACTATGGCTTGTTCTAATGGTTTTATTTATTGTGGATTGTCGCAAAGCGATTAATGTGAACAAGTCGGTATTGACCGAAGAAGTACCTGAAGTTCACCGCTATAGCTTCAAACAAGTGGCTGTACTAAACATATTATATTTTGCCACGTTTGGCTCTGAGCTAGCGGTGGTTTCAATGCTACCACTTTTCTTCGCCGAAACGTTTACTCTTGATCCGGTAAAAGCCGGAATGGTTGCTTCAGCCTACGCATTCATGAATTTGATGTCTCGACCGGGCGGCGGCTGGTTATCAGATCGTTTTGGTCGAAAGTCAACTTTGTTAATTCTCACCGCGGGTTTGGCTCTTGGCTACTTGCTGATGTCATTTGTAGACAGCTCTTGGCCTCTGGTATTAGCCATTGTCGCAGCCATGGCATGTTCGTTCTTCGTACAAGCCGGTGAAGGTGCTGTATTCGCGGTAGTGCCGCTGATCAAACGCCGACTTACGGGGCAAATAGCGGGTATGACTGGCGCTTATGGAAATGTAGGTGCGGTAGTTTACTTAACTATTTTTACTTTAGTAGATGCCTCAACCTTCTTTTTGGTTATTGCTGGTACCGCTGTTCTTGGCTTTGTATCTCTTTTATTCTTGACTGAACCCGATGGCCACATGGCTGAAGTCGATGATGAGGGTAACGTACAACTCATTAACGTTACCTGATAGACTCATCTGAATAAAATTCAGAAGATAGAGATTAAAGAGACTGATATTCAACAGGCTGAGTTAAAGGCGCTTGCGGTGATTGATGTTCGGCGTAGCCGTTCAAGACAAGCGCCTTTTTCCTTCTAACCATGTTGTGTCAAACACGGTTAGTTTATAAATGATGAAAAAACTCGTTCTTACATTTGGGGGCCAATCAGTTTCCGGAGTCAAACCTGAAAACCAAGATGCCTTTACAGCCACCCTGCCTGACAATCACTCTGCTCGTAAATTTAAAGGCGGTTTAGCGTGTATTGCCGATGGTGTTAGTAATAGCCAAAACGCACAATTAGCAAGCCAAACGGCGGTCACCAATTTTGCTTTAGACTATTTTTGTACGCCTGAGTATTGGTCAGTCCAACAATCGGCGCACAAAGTTATTAGCGCCATTAATTCTTGGTTGTATCAGCAGAGCACTCAAAATCAGGTGCGTGAAGATGCGTTTGTAACAACTTTCAGTGCTCTAATCATCAAGTCACACACGGCACATATTTTTCACGCCGGTGACAGTCGAATATATCGATTAAGAGACAACGCGCTTGAACAACTCACTAGAGATCATGCTTTTTATCGTGGCAAGACCAGTTCTTTAACCAGAGCCCTAGGCTTTGATACCAGGCTGGAGCTTGATTACAAATCAAACACCGTTATGGAAAACGATGTTTTTATCTTAACTACCGATGGTGTTCACGAACACCTATCAGAAGCAAAACTAAAAGAACTATTACGAGGTAGTTTAGAGCCAGAACAGGCGGCAAAACAAATTGTTTCGCACGCATTAGAGCTCGGCAGTCAAGATAATGCCAGCTGTCTTCTAGTGAGAGTCGATGCTTTACCAATCGAGCGTCTCATCGAAACAGTTACCGATGTCACTAATCTAGTGATTCCTCCAGAGTTGAAAGAAGGAAATAAGCTTGATCACTTTGAGATCAAAAGAGTATTACACAGCAGCACTCGCAGCCATGTTTATCTCGCGAGAAATCTCAAAGATGATAGGCGTGTTGTACTCAAAGTACCCTCTACCAATTTCAATGATGATCAAAGCTACCACGAGAGCTTTGCTCGAGAACAATGGATCGGTCGCAAGCTTAAACATAGCAACATCGTGTCAATTAGTGAACCCGTTCGTGACACCCAATTTATGTACCACGTTTGCGATTACATAGAGGGCCAAACACTCAGGCAATGGATGATCGACAACCCTGAACCCAGCCTAGAGCAAGTGCGCGAGATCGTAAACCAAATCATTAAACCTGTGCGATTTTTGCAGCGCAACAAAATGATTCATCGCGATTTAAAACCTGAAAATTTTATGATAAATCGTGATGGCCAAATCGTATTAATTGATCTGGGCACCATCAAAATCTCGGGGTTGGATGAAATTAACTTTGCAGAAACCGATGACCTACCAGGCGGCGATCTACATTATATTGCTCCTGAAATTCTGGTACGAAATTCATGTTCGTGGCGCTCTGATTTGTTTTCAATCGCAACCATTGTTTATGAAATGCTTAGTGGCGAACTGCCATATGATTCGATACGTTCTAATCGTACCGTTCCAAATCACTACTCTAGTTGGAAGTATAGCCCCTTGAATACGCTATCCAATCGCGAGGATTTACCTAAATGGTTAGATAGCGTGTTGCGGCAAGCTCTAGACCCTCGTCCTGAAAATAGATTTTCTTCTTTGTCTGAATTCGAGCAAGAATTGGCAAGACCAAGCAAAGTAACGCTTGAACTCGAGCATAAAAGGCCCTTGTTAGAACGAGACCCACTATTTGCATGGAAATGCTTAGCCTGCCTGTTGGCATTAAGTAACCTATTGACACTCTACTTCTTAGCAAAGTCTTGAGGCAGTTGTATACCACACATACCTCAAAAACCTTCTCAACACCAATAGAGAGTTAATTCAAACCACTTGAATTCGAGAAACTAGAATTTATAACCAGCCCAGATCCATGTTCGACGAGTATCAACTCGACCAAAATCACTGTCCCCGGCATTATAATCAGCGAATTTAATTCCACCTGAAAAACTATCGCTAAACTTTTTAGTGTAAACCAAGTCGATTTCGTCGCCCAGATCACTCTGGCCTGCTAGCGATACATCAGCTGAGAAATCATGATAAGCCACAGCCCATTTTCCGCCAAAAGCTTTGCCCGATAAACTAAGGTATATATCTTCCAAACCTTGCGCCGGAGTTCCGAGGAAAACATCAGCCCAACCATTGAACTTGTGCAATGTTGCAAGCGGCGTTGCAAAGCCGATATTGCCATCGTCTGAACCTAAGACTTCGTATCCTAATTTTGCCGTAAGTCCGTTAAATGTAGCTCCCCCTTCTAGAAATATATAATCGGTATCAAAGCGATCGTTGCTTTCTTGCCGAGCGAACTCCACGGCATAATGATAGCTTGCCTCTTCACTGTTAAATTTCCCTTTATAACTAATACCATAAGTATCTAAAGAGTTATCAGTATTATTGTCAACTTCCAACAAATAACCATAAGCAACGAGTTTTCCACTGCCCAATTTGTACGATGTATTAATCAAAATATCTTCGCTATCAATATCCGCATCATCGGCAAAAATTCGATTTCGCTTATCAATATATGAAAAGTTAAAATTAAAACCAGACACAGGCGTGAAATCTACCGTGACGGCATCAAATGTCTGGCGATCTTGCCGCCATCCGACGTGCCCGATAAATCGGTGCCCGTCATGAGTAATCACCTGTCGCCCTACCTTTGCAGATACGTTCTCAGATTTGTAGCTAATAAACGCCTGATCAATTTCGGTATGTTCGGGGTCCGCTACCACTGAAAATTGGCCAACCCGATCGCCTGTTGGTGGCACACTAAAGTCGTCGATCAGCTCAACAACGTTCTCGACTTCGATCAGTGCTGAAAACCCTTCTACGGTTTTAGTTTTGAAGCCTAACCGGCTCCTTAAAGTTAGCGCGTCAGCGTCTTCGAGAGCATTGTTCTGCTCGGCACGTTCATAACGCAATAATAAATCACCATAGAAAGTATTTTTATTTTCCTTTGATTGCGTAATTCCAGGTAGCAGTAAGCCGTTAGCCGCAAGGGCCAGCATTGATAATTTAAAAATTGATTTAGTTGTCGTGTTTTTCATAACTGGATTCTCATAATAATTCTCGATCTAATCGGACACTTCTAAAAATTTTTGACTGGATCATTATGTTTAAAGGGTGAGGAATAATTGCCGCCGTTGACTTCCTCGTCTAGTTTGTTAGGCATTGGTATTTTTCTTACTTGCCTTACCAAGGCATCAAGAAGCCTTCTCGGTAATTGGTACTCCACCATCGTTAACTGCAGCTTTTTCACTGCCTTTACTACTATCGGCTTCTTTATCCGATTGAGGGAAATCAACAACCCCTTTCTTTTCATAGAGAAACGAAAGTACCTGCTGACGGTAATAGTTAAATTGATCACTTTTTGACATGGCAATTCGATCTCGTGGCCTAGGTAGGTCGATCTCTAATAATTCTCCAACTCGAGCAGCTGGGCCGTTAGACATCATCACTATTTTGTCTGACATCAATACAGCCTCGTCTACGTCATGCGTGATCAATACAACCGTGGTATTCAGTTCTTTCTGAATGTCCATTACTGAATCTTGTAAGTTCGCTCTAGTTAAGGCATCCAATGCGCCAAAAGGCTCATCCATCAACATTACCTTTGGCTGCATGGCTAGACATCTGGCAATCCCTACTCTTTGCTTCATACCACCAGAAATTTCATGAGGCATTTTGGTCATAGCGTGATCCATTTTGACCAATTTGAGATTATGCTCAACCCACTCTTTCATTTCAGCCTTGGTCCGCTTGCCTTTAAACACCTGCTCAACACCTAAAGCAACATTATCGTAGACACTCAACCACGGCATCAAAGCATGACTTTGAAATACAACGGCTCGATCAGGGCCGGGCTCATTTACTTCTTTGCCTTCCAGAATTACGCCGCCATAGGTGGCCTGATAAAGGCCAGCAATAATGTTAAGGACAGTTGATTTGCCACAACCTGAGTGACCGATGATCGACACGAACTCCCCTTGATCAATATGGAAATCCACACCATCTAAGGCCGTAAACACGCCCGTAGGAGTTGGGAACTCTATCCCAACTTGCGAGACCTCTAAAAACTTATTTGCCATGATAATTCTCCTACCGCAGAACGGCTTGTTTATCCCAACTAGCGTATTTTTGAACAATTAAAATGATTCGATCTAAAGCGAAACCGATCAAACCAATCACAATAACCGCGACCATAATTCTAGATAAAGAGTTAGATGAACCATTCTGAAATTCATCCCAGACAAATTTACCTAGACCTGGGTTTTGCGACAGCATTTCTGCGGCAATTAACACCATCCAACCTGTAGCCAACGAAAGTCTTAAACCGGTAAAAATCATAGGTACCGAAGCAGGTAGAATTATTTTACGAATATGGGTGAGCTGCGGCAGACGAATAACGCGGCTCACGTTTAATAAATCCTTATCTACATTTGCCACACCCACAGCGGTATTAATTAAGGTAGGCCATAAGCAACATAAAGCAACCGTTAACCCCGAGTTTAAGAATGATTTCTCAAACATCGGATCGTCACTGACATACAAGGCGCTGACTACCATGGTGATTAGTGGTAACCATGCCAGAGGCGATACCGGCTTAAAAATCTGTATAAGCGGATTCATCGCTTTATAAACCCCATCACTCAAGCCACACGCAATGCCAAGCGGTATTGCGATTAGAGAAGCCACCAGAAAACCAAACAACACCGTTTTTAAACTCGTTAAAATTTGATCAAAAAATGTCTCTTTACCGGTGTATTTTCGAATCTTGATAACGGCATCAGGGTTCTTTTCTAATTTCTTGGCATTTCGCTTAGCTTGTCGCTCATCAAATGCAGCGGCCTTTTCTTGTTCATCATAATATTCTTGAACCAATGACTTTGACTGAGTCACCACTTGAGATGGCCCAGGGAACTGACCCAGTGATGTATCAATACGACTGGCGGCTACGCTCCAAATGAATAGAAACACCACTATTCCTAACATTGGATAGACGAAGCCCTTAACATTTTGACTAGAAAAAACCGATGCTAAGCTACTCTTTAACTTACTAGGAGCACTTGCTTGGTCATTAATACTGTTTGCTGATGTGGTCATTTTGCTAACCCTCGTTGGTCAGTATGCTGTTTATAAGACTTCGTCTTTCAAACCGATTTTTAGTTTCTTCAGGTATTCATTCGGCTTACTGCCATCGTATGTAATCCCGTCTAAGAACTCAGTTTGCTCAGGCTTGAAACCTGTTTCAGTCTCAAAGTCAGGAAAATCGTTGGCATCCATTAGGCCTTCGTCAATAAGCTCGCTAGCGGCAATGGCATAGATTTCAGGCTTGTATACGTCCTTTGCCACATCCATATACCAATCGTCCGTTTTAGGCTCTGAAATCTGACCCCAACGACGCATTTGCGTTAAATACCAAATTGCATCTGAGTAAAAAGGATAAGTCGCGTTATAACGAAAGAATACATTGAAGTCAGGAACCGAACGCTTATCGCCTTTTTCGTATTCGAAAGTGCCCGTCATAGAGTTAGCGATTACGTCGTAATCCGCACCAACGTAGTTAGACTGAGAGAGTATTTTTACGGCTTCTGGGCGGTTAGCATTATTATTTTCGTCCAACCATTTCGCCGCGCGAATTAAGGCCTTAACAACACGTGCAGTGGTGTTTGGATATTTTTCAGTAAACTCTTTAGTCATACCAAAAACTTTTTCTGGGTTATTTTTCCAGATTTCATAATCGGTAATTACCGGCACGCCAATTCCTTTGAACACAGCTTGTTGATTCCAAGGTTCACCCACACAGTAGCCGTAAATAGTTCCTGCTTCTAAGGTCGCCGGCATTTGCGGTGGAGGAGTCACTGACAACAAGGCTTCAGCATCTATGGTGCCAGCCGTGTCGCCTTTATGTGGCGCATAATACCCTGGGTGAATACCACCGGCGGCTAACCAATAACGTAACTCATAGTTGTGAGTTGAGACCGGAAAAACCATGCCCATTTTGAATGGTTTACCTTCATCTAAATAGCTATCGACTACTGGCTTTAAGTAATCCGCTTTAATCGGGTGAACTGGCTTGCCAGCTTCATGGGGGATGTGCTTTTTCATCTGCGCCCAAATTTCATTCGAAACAGTAATACCGTTACCGTTTAGATCCATTGAAAACGGCGTAACGATATGCGCTTTTGTGCCAAAGCCAATCGTGGCCGCAAGCGGTTGACCCGCCAACATATGTGCGCCATCTAGCTTTCCATCAATAACGCCATCGAGAAGTACTTTCCAGTTTGCTTGCGCTTCAATCGTTACGTACAGGCCTTCATCTTCGAAATAACCGTTTTCATAAGCGATGGCGATCGGTGCCATGTCGGTAAGTTTAATAAAGCCAAAGGTCAATTCATCTTTTTCGGGCTCGCCAAGTTCGGCATAAGAACTTGAAAAAGCCATTGCGAGGCTCAAACTAATACACAGGGTTTTAAATACGTTTCTAACTTTAGATAGTTTCATTTCATTACATCCGTCGCTTACCGAATCAAACAAGACAAAGCCTCGATATTCATCGATAAGCTTCTTTGCTTAATTAATTGAGAGGTTTATTTAGAACAAAAACGAAGCGAACAGTGCTTCAGACTCAGACACCCAACCCCTTTGTTGGAAATCCAAAATTTGTAACTGATTTACGATAAGCAGGAACTGTGCCAACTTTTCTTTTTACATCTAGAACTGAAAGTTAAATGGATTGATTCATGCTTGAAGTCAGCTGACGCACCATATCAGTGCATAAAATTATTATTTGAAGTGCAAATTGCACTATTCGAATAACTCAACGACTGAAAGAATCTGAGTAGAAAGATCTTTCATCGTCTTACCTTGATTCATCGCAAGAGTACGCATTTGCGCATAGGCATCGGCTTCCGATAATTTTTTTTGCTGCATCAAAATACCCTTAGCCTGCTCGATTAACTTACGTTCAGACAACTTCTCTTTGGTTGCATCTAGCTCCAAATATAAATTACGCGTTTGCTGAAAACGCTCAATCGCTAGCTCTATAATCAACGGTAAACGCTCAGCTGCAACATCATCAACAATGTAAGAACTAATACCTGCAGCCACTATTGGCTCAAACGAATCGGGCGCATGATGTTGCGCTATCACTAGTATTGGTATGGGGCAAAGTTGATTAATCGCTGTCAACGACCTTAGAGTTTGTTCGTCCAAAGTAGTCAGAGAAAGAATCAAAATATCGGGGCTGATCGAGCACACCCTTTCTAATATTCCAGCTAGAGTTTGAGCCCGATAGATAATCTCTATACCCTTCGACTCTAGCTTGTCATTCATGCTGATTTCTGGCGCCTGAATTTCCGATTCAATCAATATTACTTTGCACTGAGAAGCACGCATTATTTCACCTCTTAATTTATCTAGTTTACGTCTCGACCGTCTATCAAAATTACGGACAGCTACACGGTAGCTCTTTTCTTAAAGATGCTACGAACATAAAACGTTAAGCATAAAATATGCCAAATTTTCCTGAACCATGGTGTCAATAAAGCGCTTTCATGCCACTCTAAGCAGAGCGGGCATGGCTTGGCCGTGATTTAGGAACGAGCAAAACTATTGCGCATACTGTTCTACAGTGAATCACCAAAATGCTATTGCACTGACGCTAAGTTCATCAATAAAGTAATATTTTTTATCGTTTTTATCATTTCCATGTGATAATATTGATAATTATGATAATTTTTAATTTACTTAAGCATGATTGAAAAAGAAAAAACATACTTTACTACTGTAGAGGCCGCCGACGCTTTAGGCACCTCAGTGCGCACGATTCAACTATGGGTTGAAAACGGCGCCTTAGAGGCTTGGAAAACAACCGGGGGGCATCGTCGTATCTACGCGCATTCGGTATATGCCAAGTTAAAGGAACAAAACCCAGCCTTTCAGGTACCTGGTCAAACTGGCGATGAAACAGCAAAACGAATATTAGTGGTCGAAGACAACCCAACCGTCAGTTTATTTTATAAAGCGGCCATTGAGTCTTGGGAGTTATCGATAGAAGTCTCAATAGCCGAAGATGGCTTTCAAGGCTTAGTCATGATTGGTGATCTTAAACCTGATTTAGTTATTTCGGATATTTACATGCCAGGCATGGATGGCTTACAGATGATTCAATCACTTTATAAAGTTAATTTGCTTGATGCAGAAAAGCTGATTGTAATTAGCGGTTTAAACGAAGACGAAATCAATGATCGTGGCGGCATCCCAGCCGGCGTGACATTTTTCAATAAGCCCGTGGACGTAAAATCTTTGCGCGCAGTTATCACTGAAAAACTTGAGATTGAATAGGAGACATAGATATGAAAGGCATATTATTCGTTGAATTTATTGATTTTCTAGAGACCAATGCATCAGAAGAAGAAGTGCAAGAAATCATTAATAAAAGCGACGTTAAATCTGGCGGCGCATACTCCAGAGTGGGTCTCTATGACTATCAAGAACTAATTGCACTGCTGGTACAGTCTGCAAGTTCGCTGGAAAAACCGGCTGAAGAATTACTGGATGGTTTCGCAGAACATCTGATCGCGATGTTTGCGACCAATTACTCAGATTTTTTCAAAACAGCAGACTGCGCGGTTGATATGTTGCAAGAATTAGATTCGCATATTCATGTTGAGGTGAAAAAGCTCTACCCAGATGCTGAACTACCAAAATTCATTACTGAACAACAAGGAGATGAGCTGCACCTTCATTATCAATCACCACGCCCTCTCGCGGGCGTAGCACTCTCTTTAACAAAGGCTTGCATTAAGCACTTTGATCAAGGTGAGAAAATTACAAACATTGAAGTAGCCGAAGACCAATGCTCCGCTAAATTTGTTGTAAAGTTAATGACAGCGCAAGTGTAGAAACATGTCTCAGCAAGATCTCTCAATTTTATCAAGCGAACTTAAAGAGCTTAAAAATACGCTTGCGCTTGCGCGCCAACGTGCTGAGCGATACAAACGTGCGCGTGATACAGCAGAGCAATTACTAGAACAAAAAGCCAGTGAGCTGTTTGAAACCAATCGCGCGTTGCACGCCAGTCGCGACAATCTTAAAGCTGATATTGATCAAGCAACTTATGAGCTACAAGCATCGAATACGCGCTTACAGAAGGCACTAGAAGAGAAATCGACTTTCATTGGCGCTTTAAGCCATGAAATTAGAACACCGTTGAACGCAGTCATTGGCTTATCCGAGCTATTGCTTGATATGCAAATGCCAGCGCTACAGAGGGGATATTTAGAAACAATATTCTCAAGTGCCAACTCATTGACAAAATTAATCAATGGGGTGTTGGATATTTCTAAAATTGAAGCAGGAAAAGTCAACCTATCGCCCAGTGTATCCGAACCCCGAGTAGTTGTTGAAAACCTATTTAAGATGTTTTGGCATGAGGCAAACAGCAAGAATGTGCAACTGATACAACATGTATCAACATCGGTGCCAGATCATCTGCTAATGGACGAAAGCCGTTACGCACAAATCATTACCAACCTAATCAGCAATGCATTAAAAAACACAGAATCGGGCAATATTACTTTATCGTTGCATTATCAAGACCCGATGTTAATAACATCGGTGAAAGACACTGGCTGCGGCATTGAGCCGGAACAAATATCTAAGATATTCAAAGCGTACGAGCAGTTCGGCAACTTAAATCAAGGGGTCGGCCTAGGTTTGGCAATTTGTAAACAGCTTTGTAATGCCATGCAAGGCAATATTCGATGTATCAGTGAGGTAAATCAAGGCAGTGAGTTTGTCGTTGAGCTACCACTTGAAATAGCCAAGCAAACTCCACAAGAGAAGCGGCAAGAGAACCATGACCTCAGCGGTTTAAGAATATTGATTGCTGAAGATAATCCAGTAAACCAAAATGTGTTGGAAGCGCAGTTTTCACAGTTTGGCATTCATCCTGTCATTGTTGATAACGGGCAAATCGCCTTTGATATGCTAAAACAATCCGACGACTTTCATGCTGTTTTTCTGGATATTCAAATGCCAATTCTAGACGGTGAGCAAACTCTACTTGCTATAAGACAAAGCGCTAATATAAGACATGACCTTTATTGCATAGCACTTACAGCCACTAGCTATTTTGAAAAACGTGAAGAATTACTCAAGCTGGGCTTTAATGAATTCCTCAGCAAACCATTATTGTTAGATGGTCTTAAGAAGGTACTCTCAACACTTAAGCTCGAAGATACGGCTATCGAGCTAGCAGCCACAACATCGGGTCAGTCAGATAAGGACAGTCTTGCTTTTTTTGAATCACAATTTGGTGATGCAGCCTATCGTATTTTTAAGCAAATGGCGCCAGTTTTTATCGAGCACAGTTTGAAAGACTTTAAAGCACTTGAACAAGCTGCTAGTAAAAAACAGACTCATCATGTTAAGAAAATCAGCCACTCACTCAAAGGCGCTTGTGCCAGCATGGGGCTGAAGAACTTAACCTCGCAGTTCTCAGAGCTAGAACAGTTTCCTGATACCGCACGCGAAGCATTGCCTAATCTGTCTGAATCATTTCAGACAGTCAAAAGACAGTTTGACGCGTTGCTCAAGGAACAGGATTAAAGAGCAATGACAAAAATGGCAAATACAGTTTTCTTGCGTAACATCGCTTGGCTTGGTGGGAGCGAAGCCTTTGTAAGAGTCACCAGATTACTCACTGCTGTGGTGTTAGCTAGAGTGCTAGATCCTGTCACATTTGGTATTGCCGCTTTAGTTTTAACAGCAAACGAACTCATTCATGTTTTTAATCGAAATGGCGTGACTGCAAAAATTGTACAGTGCGCTGAAAGTGAACTCAGCGAGGTGCTCGAGACCTCTTATCGAGTAGGCTTTATCGTCTGCGGTGCATTATTTGTAATTCAGTACTTGCTAGCCTACCCCATTGCACAATTTTACGATAAACCAGAACTTGTCTTAATGTTGCAAGTGTTGGCATTGGTCTATTTGATGATGCCGTTTGCATTAGTGCAAAGTGCGCTTGTTCTAAGAAATGAAGATTTAAAAACAAAGGCTTTAATTGAAGGCACACAAGTTGGTGTTGATAATCTTTTAACTACTTTTCTAGCCATTTGCGGCCTAGGTGCATGGGCGATAGTCTTGCCAAAATTATTGGTCGCCCCTATTTGGATATTTGGTTATCGGCGGGCGGTGCAATGGCATACAGATCATGGCTTACTGTATTTTCCAAAACTTAGTTCTGTTATTGAATTCAGCCGTTATTACTTGAGCACCGAGATACTGAAAACAGCTCGCCTAAATATTGATAACTTAATTATTGCAAGATTGTTGGGCGTAGAAATGTTAGGCCTATATTACTTCGCTAGAAACGCTGGGCTTGGTTTTAGCTTGAGTTTAATTAATGCGGTCACTAGCGCAATGTACCCAAACCTATGCAAAGTAAAAGATAACTTGCGTGAATTAAAGGCCCGCTTTTATAGCAACCTGTCTAAAGCGATGATGGTTTCAACTCCGTTGATTGTTTTGCAAGCCATACTCGCACCTTGGTATGTGCCTTTGGTGTTTGGCGAACAGTGGGAAACAGCAACGCCTATTTTATCGTTGTTGTGCCTCTCGGCTGTTTTAAGGCCGCTAGCAGAAAGTGCCTCTACTCTGGCTCATGCAACAAACAATGTACGTGGTGACTTTATTTGGAATGGCGTGTTTACCTTGCTATTTATTGCAGCGGTGCTTATTGGTGCAAATATCAGTTTGTACGCAACTGCATTTGCCGTGTTATTGGTTTACACGATTGCGCAACCAATTTACACGATTTTTATGGTGCGCCATGTTTTCGCGCCAAAAACATTTAACAACGGCTTAACCAGCCAAGCTTGAGATTCTATTATGTCTACTGAATTGGTTAGCATTGTAGTCCCTGTCTATAACGTCGAGAAATATATTAAAGCTTGCGTTGAATCGATACGTGCGCAAACGCACCGTAATTTTGAACTGCTTATTATTGATGATGAAAGTCCTGATAATTCTATAGCTATCGTTAAGCAAATTAATGATGCGCGCATTCGTATCATCTCACAGAAAAACCGAGGCTTAGCAGGCGCTCGTAACACCGGTATACGCAATGCTAAAGCAGACATTATTGCCTTTCTCGACTCAGACGATACTTGGGAGCCAGAAAAGCTAGCGCGACATGTTTCACAGCTCAATGCAAATCCAAATGTGGGACTTAGCTTCTCATCATCCATGTTTATTAATGAAGATGGTGAGTCACTCAATAGAATCCAACAACCGATTAATAAAAAAGACTTTTCCGCACAGCGAATCTTTTGTCGTAACCCAGTTGGTAATGGCTCCGCACCAGTGATACGAAAATCCACGCTGAATGCCATTGCATTTAAATCAGATAAGTCTACTGAATTTCAATACTTTGATGAAAGCCTTCGGCAATCAGAAGACATTGATTGTTGGATTCGAATTGCCTTACAAACCAATGATGAGTTCGCCTACATCGATGAGCCATTAACAAATTACCGACTCAACAGCGGCGGTTTATCGGCCAATGTCGACAAACAGTTTGAAAGCTGGTTACGCGTATTAGAAAAAGTCACAACCATAAACGCCACGTTCGCGCAAAAACATGGACCACTAGCAAAAGCGTATCAGTACCGCTACCTTGCTCGTCGCTTGGTTATGGAAGGAAATGCCACTAAGGCACTAGGCTTGTTAAATAAAGCAATCCAGTCTGATGCTTCTTTTATTATTAAAGAACCTATGCGATCAATGACAACAATCATAGCGGCACTGTTGTTTTCAATTCTTCCGACAAGATTGCAAAGAAAGCTTGCCAGCATGGTCATTTAGAACCCTAATGCACTGAGTGTCACAGCTGCCTAGAGAAGTGCAATCATATACATAAATAATCTGAGCAAGGCTAATTCAAGTAATTGAACAAACTAAATCTTTACGCTTTTAACAAACATTGAGCCTGCCAATACCAGTAACGAAGTTGACCAATATGCAATCGCGTATCGCGCAGTAAAACTCTAGCTACTGGAAACTTTCCTTGAGCACAATTACGCCGAACCAAGTCGTATAGATGAGTGCAAATAAATGCGCGCACATCAGACGCTTGAGTGCCAACAAGGTTTTTTGTATCTAACAAATCCTGTAAAAGCTCGCTATATGGAAGTGCTTTTGTCGGTGGCGCACCCTCCATCAATGAATTAACACTGTTTAAGTAATACTGACTGGTAATTGTTTTTGTATAAGCAATTTGCCCGTGAATAGCCAATAGTGACCAAACCCATTGGTCCTCGCCCATGGCTTGACCTACTGGAAAGCCGCCAATCGAATCAATGGCCTCTCGCGACAAACAAATTGATGAGGCGCTAATCGGTAAATCACCTTGCGCAGCCAGTTGGAAATAACGATCAAAAACACCTTCGTTTTTAAGCTTTGGCAATTGTGTCCAGCTCGCTTTTTTAACAATGCCTGTTTGGCTTTCAACAAACTGATAGCCTGTTGCCCAAGCTAGAGACTCTGGGAAATACTCAATTAATCGTTGTATGTTTTCTAGGTGGTCTGGTGACCAAGCATCGTCTGCATCCAATAGCGCTAGATAATTACCGTTTGCTTGTTGTATACCTGTATTGCGCGCGGCTGATACGCCCGAATTCGTTGTTTGGATTAACTGGCACCTGGTTGGGCTAGTTGATTGAGCACTCAAGTATTCTTTGACCACGCTTGCGCTTTTATCACTAGACCCATCATCTACTAAAATAAGCTCCGTCGCCGGACAACACTGTGTAAGCACTGAGTTAATAGCCCGTAAAATCGTGGATTGTTTATTGTAGATCGGGATGATTACACTAATATTAACCTTGCTCATAACAATCCCTCATGTGTAAACAGTTGTTGTTTTGTGAAGAGTGCACGCAACCCAATGCCAATCACTAGCCACGCGGGCCAGGTCATATAGGCCAGCGCCTCGATGTTCTCACTGATTGAGAAACAACAAAAAATCAGAAATAAACCAAACGCAAGCTGAGACTCACGACATACATTTGCGCCCAACAGTAATGTCAGCCCCGTTAGAAAAAATGGCAGACCAAAACTGATCAGCCCAACCAAGCCTTTAACAAAAAGTAAGCCATACCAATTGTGATGAGAGCCAATTGGCATGAATTCAACATAGTGGCTTCCGTTCTCAACAGTGCCATGGCCGAACCAAAATGCTTCATCCTGCCAGCGTGATACAGCCAAATCGTTTAATGCGGCTCTAACACGGGTTGAGTCTGCTCGAGACTCTTTAATTTGATCAATAAGATGTTCAGCGCCGGTAAAAATTGATTGCGAAAAGAATACAACAACCAATAATGCGATGCTAGCCAGCAACCAAGTTGAGACTTTGGTGAGTCTAGAACAGAAATAAACCAACACCGGAATAAAGATCAGCACTAAGATCCCCATTCGTGAAGCAGACAACAAGATCATCAGCACATTACCGCTGATACCTGCGTATTTCCATAACGTATTGCGCTCAAAGAAACAGCACAATAAATAGAGGTTCGCCACAAAGCCAACCGCCGGTGCCCATGGCGCAAAATAGCGCCAACGGGGTCTGCCATTACCTGGATCTATTTCATACAATATTACGGTAAAGTACTCAGACCCAGAACCACCAAGCACTTTTAAAGGCGATACATAGAGTTTGTCGGGCAAACCCACCAAATAAGCCAGAATTAAGAAAGGGGTTATTAGCAATGCGCAGGCACCCACGACACAAGCCGCACGACTAACCACTTCAATGCGTGTGGAGGTGAAAAGACCAAGCAATATAAACAAACTAACTAATGCCCAGCCTTTAGCCCAGCCAATACTGGATTTAATGGTTTTGCCTAATCCAAGGTCAAAATTAGCATGGCCAATCAATAATACCAACAGCAAGCCCAAAGCCCCCAACACCCAGAGCAAAGCAAATAAGTAGCCACCTGAATAACAATTACTCGCAATACGCTGCGGTTCAAAAATGCTTCGTTGCAATAACGCTAGCAACACCAGCCAACCTAATATCGGTGCTATTAGATACAGCGCACCCAGAAAGTATGCCGGGAACGTTATGCATATTGCCCAATAAAACCATTTTGATTCGGTGCCAGTATTTAGGTTTTCATGCCACTTCATCAGTGCCTCCTTGCGTTTGCATTAACGAATCTATTTGAATCTTTCTAACGCGTAGCATCACGACAATAAATGCCGAAATAAGACTCATAAAAAAGCCACAAACAATTAACAATTTAATTGCAAATTTATCTTTACGGATATCTGAACCAGGAATCGATAACAATTGAGTCAGAGGATAAGAAGCGTAAATATCAAAACGATTACTATCGAGCTTAGTCAATGCTGAACTGAAGATGGCCTCAGCAATTTGATGGTCGCGCTCAAGCTCCGCTAACTGCATAGTGAGTTGGCGGCTCTCTCCTAGCTCAGTGCGCAATAATTTGAGCTGAGTTTCTTGCTGTTGTATTGAGTTAGCCAGACCATAGTGCGCAATTGATAGTTCGATTAGTTTCGCTAGCCCAACAAAATTCTTAACACTGAGTAGCTCAATAATTCTTGTGTCTGACAAGCTAGCTAGAACATCATCTTGCCTGACGCGCTGGCGTAGATCCGCACGTATTTTCGTTAATTGTGATTCAAGTATTTTTCGCTCAGGGTATTCAGGCCCTGCAATCGCAGAGAGCTCAATGCTCTTTGCATGTTGCGAGTTAAGCGTCTCAAACAGGCTGAGAATTTGTGGGTCGTTAGCAAGCAAACTTAACCGCAAGGCTTGCTCTGGTGATAATTTGAGTAAGCCTGAAAGATGATCAAATTCGCTGCCTACTTTAGAGGTTTCAAGTCTGGCAAGTGAAAGCTTATGCCGTAAATTCTCAAGATTATTACTCCGCACTTTGATGTCTTCATGAGTCAGCACACTGTGCTGTGCTTGAAAATCAATAATACTAGCTTGGCTTGTCGCCAGCCGTTCTTTAGCAAGCTTGAGTTGATTTTGTACGCCATTTTCTTGTCGCAGTATCTCATTAGTGCGAAGCTCATCGAGCAAACCCATGAATACATCGTGAAAAATTTGCGCACGCTCTTGCAACTCTTGTTGGTTTTCGCCTTTAAGCGTGAAGCGAATCGCGGGCGTTTGTTGCACCAGTTTGACATTCGGTTTTGAAAAACTGCCTTCAGGCACGCCAAAACGTCTGGCAGATTCATACAAAACTTTTGAACTCAGAGAAATTTCTCGGTAAGTATGCTTAGGGCTAATAGCCACATTGCCATAAGCACTTCTTGAGGTGGTTCGTGCTTCGCCAATATCATCTAAATTAACCGTGGCATTGCGTTCTGTGCCTGGCAACAATAGTACCCAAGTAGTTTGATATTGTGTTGGCGTTATTAATATGAAGCCTGCGAATACAACTATGACTACCAGCCAAACTATTACCATTTTACGCCAAGCTTGAGTCAAAGCAAGTTTTAAGACCGATGTCATTTCTTGATAAGAAATCATAACTCTGCTCCTTAGAAAGCTCTCTTAAAGTAGACGACCCAACAAGATTGGGCTAATGAGTTCACCTAGACCGCGCGCGACATCTCTGAAGTTGGTGAATTTAGAGTCGTAACAAGCAACGGCATCATTCGGCATAACAAATGGGTTTACATCATGATTCGAGGCATGCTGTAGCAACTCATTAATGCTGCGACTGATTACAATTTGCTGCATCGAGCCGTAGTTTCGAGTAATCAACACTACACTGCGAGATGCATTTGCCATTTGAGTACCACCGACACAGTTGGCTGACACAGCAACATCAATCAAGCTAACGCCGTATGGCACTCGGTTGGAGTCATTACCAATAGAAGACTGTGCATTCGATAACGCAGGCGCAGTCAGGTTAGACAGAAATACGCGCATACCAGGAGGAGTAACGGCCGTGGGTCTGATTAAATCGATTTGCTCATACCCAATAGAGGCAACAAAAATACGGTCACCGTTTTGCAAATAAGGCAGAGACGCAATTTCGGAGGCGCCCAGCAAAGTGTCTAAACTCAGCCTATAAACACGGCCTTGGCGATTGAGGTATATGCGA
>CAZOBR010000017.1:0-3374 GCA_964578035.1 uncultured Gammaproteobacteria bacterium | reverse complement strand
CCATATCCGCATCAGGGCGAAGTCCACCAGCGCGTTGCAATGCTTCCGCTAAGCTGCGGTCACGATTAAAAAAACCGGTATCTTGAAGAATTTGCATTTGAGGGAGTGCTTTTGACTTTACCCCAATCACCACACTGCCCTGATTAAATACCGCACCTTCTACCTGAACGCTGACAGAGCCATAATCAACTACGCTAATTTGAAGAGTGGTGTAAGAACGCTCCAGCCACTTATTACTGACCAACCAATTTTGCAATTTACTAATGGCCGCCTGAACACTCAAACCTGCTACCTCAAAACTGCCAACAAATGGTAGATCAATAGCGCCAGCTTGATTAATTTGATAGCGACCACTTAAAGAAGAAAGTGCCTGACTTTTCAAATCAAGCATGTCACCCCGCCCAAGTTTTATACCAGCATCTAGTTCAGACAACGGTTTAAATTCTGGTTCAGCCCACCAGATTTTCTTGCTTGACTCAGCACCCATAAACACCGAACGAGTCTGCAATGACTCAACCACAACTCGTTTAAACGCACCGTTATTATCTTGGTTTTGACTGTCAAGATTATTGGGTATGACTGCGCAGGCTGATAAGAGAAAACAGCTTGCTATAAAAGCTAAAAGTTTCATTTTTAAACTCTCAAGTTATCACTAATAGCAAAATAGTATCACATTTAATGATAAAAAAATGATATTTTTATCATTAAATGTAATTTATTAACATTTTTTCACACAAAAATATCATTTTTACTATTTTAATCTATTGATATTATCATTTTTATCATAAATACTTAATCAAGTATCAAATCAACTGAGAGCAAACGATGATGAAAACAGATTCTTTAATACTCAATCTTAAGAACAACCTTTTTACAGCCACTGAGTCTGAGGCCACACCGCAGATAACATTGTTTGGCGAAAAGCTTCATAACGTGACACTTGTGCAAGCGGCGAGCAATTTGGTTAGAAAAATGAATCAAACAAAGCAGTTGGTGGCATTTATCAACGCCGACTGTGTAAATAAGCTATTCACTGATCAGACCTACAGAGCAGTTTTGAGCAAGTTTAATAATAAGTACGCAGACGGCATTGGCATGCGCCTTGCAGCCAACATGCAAGGTGAGCGGTTTATTGATAACGTAAATGGCACAGATCTTTTCCCAGTATTGTTAAATGAATTGGCACAGAACAATAAAAGCGTCTACCTATTGGGCGGTGAACCCGGCGTCGCAGAGCGTGTAAGTGAATACATTAATCAGCAATTTCCTAGCTTAAAAGTAATGGGTGTGCATCACGGTTATTTTCAGCCATGCGAACAAAGTGATGTAATGACTAAGATCAATAAGAGCGGTGCAGACGCACTGTTTGTCGCTTTTGGAGCGCCCAAACAAGAGCAATGGATTGCCGAAAACCACAACAACCTTAGCGCAAACTTGGTGCTAGGTGTTGGTGGTTTATTTGACTTTTATTCAGGCAAGGTAAGCCGTGCTCCTTTGTGGTTACGTGAGCTCTCGTTGGAGTGGGTGTGGCGCTTATTAATGCAACCCAAAGACAAAGCAAAGAGGTATCTAGTTGGCAATCCTCTATTTTTAGTAAGAGCGCTCAAGCATGCATGGCGCCAACCAAGGCTGTCTGAAGTTAATCTGATAAGTCACTTACAGGCATACTTTTGGCGACAACGTTGCTATCAAAACGCTTACTTAAAGCGCGCGGTCGATTGTATTGCTTCATCTTTGATCGCAGTGTTATTACTCCCTTTGTTCGCAGCGGTAATAGCACTAATACGGATAGAGTCAAGCGGACCTGTGTTTTTTAAGCAAGTGCGAGTTGGCAAGAATGGTAAGCATTTCACTATGTATAAATTTCGATCAATGTATCTAGACGCCGAAGAACGTAAGGCGGCACTGTTAGCAAAAAACGAATCGGGTGACGGTGTTATTTTCAAAATGAAATACGATCCAAGAATCACGCGCGTTGGAAGATTCATTCGCAAGTTTTCGATTGATGAACTTCCTCAACTCTGGAATGTGATCATCGGTGACATGAGCTTGGTTGGCCCTCGCCCACCGTTACCAAATGAAGTTGCAGACTATACAGCGCAGCAAATCCAGAGATTACAAAGTAAGCCAGGCATTACTTGTGTATGGCAAGTATCGGGCCGCTCGGACATCCCTTTTGAACAACAAGTCGAGCTGGACATTCAATACATACGAGAAAAATCATTAATCAACGACATGTTGATATTGTTAAAAACCATCCCCGCCGTTGTAATGGCGCGCGGTGCCTACTAGGAGTTAATCATGAACACTAAATACACACCTGCAGTAATTATTCTCGACTCGCCTGAGTTAGATATTAATACGCGGCAAATTGATAAAGGCGGCAGACTCAATTGGCTCTACGCTGGCAAACCAATGATTAATCATCTTATAGAAGAATTGGCCGATATGGGCGTAGATACAACTTTGGTACTGACTAACGACAGAGCGCAATACGTTTATGAATCACTGTTGTCGGTATTTCGGTGGGACAAACGCATGACCATTGAAACCTTCAATTACACGTTAACTAAAGAAGAAGTAATGCAAAACTTCGCCAAACTCGCAGATGCAAATGGTTTAGTAATTATCGAAACACAACATTTACGCAGTTACTCTGTTAAGGAATTTATTCGCATAGCAAGCGAGAGCCAGGCAGGACATTTCGCGGCACAAGTAGATTCTAATGAGGCTGGCATCATCTACCTTAAACATAGCAACCACCGACTTGAAAAAGCCACACAGATTAAACTTTCAGAAAGGTTAGTCACAAAACAAAACTCAATTAATGAGTTTCATCAAGCGAATTTTGATCTCCTGAATGGCCGCTTTCAAGGCCTACGCCCTAGAATGGCTCAGAGTAAACTAAGAAACAAGAATCTATGGCAACACCATCACTCTTATTTACACCCATCCACCCAATTGAATCAAAACATATTGATCGAACGCGAATGTGTGATTAAAAAATCGAGCAGACTCGATAACGTCATTTTGAATAAGTCCTGCACATTAGAGCGAGGAGTAAATCTGAAAAATTGTATAGTGCTGTCAGGTGCGCACATCAAACCTAACACAGAATGTCAGAATTCACTAATTGGTAGCTTTGGAGCGATTAGTATTAATTGAACTAATCTGTGGAAACAAAAACACAACCACCGCGACTGCTTCATCTTTAAATTGTTAGCTATAGTGTTTACTCATGTGACACTCCTAATTTTCATTAAAAAGTGTCCGTTAAATCATTAGCACACCACTTGCCACCGGGGAGTTTCAATACCGTGTAATCAGAGGTGACCGAATACGTTGATCACCTCTATTAACCTCTTCAATTAGAG
>CAZOBR010000016.1:0-24418 GCA_964578035.1 uncultured Gammaproteobacteria bacterium | reverse complement strand
CATAAAAAAAGGCGCTGAAACTCAGCGCCGACCTCAACTTTCACTATGTTCTTGTACCTTATTATGTATCTTGTTTTTGCTCTCTTATTGTTATCACGATTTTAGCTCTAAAATTATTTATTAGTTTTATTATTTTAAGAGTATCTGGAGCTCGTTCGAACTGTTATGTAAAAGTTGTATGGTTATTTTTATTTAGATAAATCTAACGATTCTAATAAGTCATAAATATGATTCATACCTTATATAACTGCAGAGAGGTTACCATATATTCACACTTTGACAAGTGCCAAAACAATAAAAAAACATTTAATATTTGATATTTATCAAACTAAATAATTCTACAATCTCAAGCAAATTTACAGGTATTATTAGACTTCGATTTAGCCTCGCCACTCGATTCATTTTTCCGTCTTTAGCTGTTCAATAAATTGTGACAAAAACTAACTACCAATCACTCATCCAGTCTGCCAAATGGAGTCCGGTCAAGTCTACGTTTACCCAAAAAATTGAGCAAGAATGGTTACGTTGGATTGGCTCAGAAGATTCTTTAACCAGCATGTTAAATGAGTTTTCGGACAATCAAATGCAAGTCAATGTATTGAGTGAAACTTGGGATACGCCCACTCTGTATGAAGCAGAAAAGCTTGGCATTGCAAGATCCAGCTCAGCAATTGTTCGTGAGGTGGAATTATTATGCAATGAACAAGTAATGGTGTTTGCACGAAGCATTATTCCACAGCATGTTTACGACACAAATAAAGCGACACTCGGTCAGCTCGGCACACAGCCTTTGGGTCATTTACTTTTTCGCAATGCTAAGCAACGAAACCGCTTGCGTGACGTTTGTGTCGCTGTCTTTACTGAGTCAACGGATACCCAACTAGAACGCAATGTTTACGGACGAGCAACTCCCTATGCCTATAATCGTGGCGAAATATTGGTACAAGAATTTTTTATCAATTCGGTGCTTATTCAAACATAACAATAAGAACACAAACTAAGAGTATGAAACAGCTTTCTACTAATAAAATTTTTGCAGGCGAACAACATCAATACGAACATCATTCTGATTGCTTGAATTGCGATATGCAGTTTTCAATTTATCTGCCACCTCAAGCTGAAAACGCCACCGTACCTGTGCTGTATTGGCTGTCTGGTTTAACCTGCACAGACCAAAACTTTGTCACCAAAGCAGGCGCGCAACAATTTGCTGCTGAGCATGGCATTGCGATTGTTTGCCCAGACACCAGCCCGCGCGGCGAACTAGTACCCGATGACAGTGAAGGCGCTTGGGATTTCGGTTTAGGTGCAGGCTTTTACGTAAATGCCACGCAAAGCCCATGGAGCGAGCATTACCAGATGTATCAATATGTTGTGGAAGAATTACCTGCATTGATTAGTGCAAACTTTCCGGTTGATGGAGACCGCGCAGCAATTTCTGGCCATTCAATGGGTGGGCATGGTGCATTGACTATTGCATTAAAAAATACTGCACAGTATCGATCGGTATCGGCCTTTTCACCGATTGTGTCACCGCTAAATTGTTCTTGGGGTGAAAAAGCATTGAGTAACTATATTGGCGACAATAAAGCCGATTGGGAAGACTACGATACCTGTGCTTTAACCGCTAAAGCGACACAACAATTACCTGTATTGGTTGATCAAGGTACTGCTGATAATTTCTTAGAAGAACAGCTCAAAACCGATTTGCTGATCGAGACCGCTGAGCAAGCGAGTTACCCAATGGATATTCGCTATCAGGATGGTTATGATCACTCGTACTTTTTTGTTGCGAGTTTTATTGGCGAGCACATTGCCTTTCATGCAAAGCACTTAAAAGCCTAAGGAGCCTCTGATTAATTATAAACGGTCTCTGCAAGGTTTTAAGCTAAATTAAAACAACATCCGTTAGAACAACTTAAGTCAAAATAAGAGCGGAATCACCGCTTTAGCATAGACAATTAGCAATAGTGCAGAGACTATATTTAAAATAACTCCTGCGCGCGCCATCTCGTAAACTTTGATGTGGCCACTGGCAAAGACAATGGCATTTGGCGGCGTTGCCATTGGCAACATAAATGCGCAACTGGCCGCCATGGCGACTGGAATCAAAAAGTGCAGAACTTGCGCATCTAAACCCAAAGCAATGCCGGCAATTACCGGTGCAAAGATAGCCACTAGCGCCACATTGCTCATCAACTCGGTCATAAACAATACAATCACGATTAAGGCAGCAATTAATAACAAAGCACTGAGGTCCGTATTTTGTGAAACAGCCGCGCCAATTGCACTAATCACGCCTGCTTGAGAAAGCGCAGCGGCTAGCGTTAAGCCGCCACCAAATAAAATCAAAATACCCCAAGGCAGTTTAACAGTATCTTGCCAATCTAAAACAAACTGACCTTTACTGAAACTGCTTGGTATCGCAAACAAACTCAAAGCCGCTAGCATACTGATTCCGGTATCACTTAAACGGATAACCGACTGCCACTCGTTAATGTTGGCTCGTAATACCCACAAACAAATTGTTAGCGCAAAAACAATTAAAACGCGTTTTTCAAGAGCACTCATAGCTCCTAACTTAGCTAATTCTGCATTAATAACAGAGCCTGGTTGCGCTGTTGCACTGTGTTCAAATTTATTCGGGTAAACCCATTTAACTAACACAAAATAAATAACACCGAGCATCAGACAGGTAAATGGCACCCCCATCATCATCCATTTTACAAACGATATCTGTACGCCATACTCACTTTCCATAAATCCGGCAATAACTAAATTTGGCGGAGTACCAATCAACGTGGCAAGCCCGCCTACATTGGCACTAAAGGCAATACTCAGCATCAAGCTTAAGGCAAAGTTTTTGTCAGGCTGGTCCATGCCATTATTCAATAGGTACACAACCGATAAAGCGATTGGCAACATCACAACCGTGGTTGCTGTGTTGCTAATCCACATACTCAAACAAGCCGTGGCAATCATAAACCCAAGAATAACTCGATTAGGACTCGTACCCGTAAGGCGCACAATATTTAAGGCGATGCGTTTATGCAGATCAACCTTTTCCAAAGCAAGCGCCAGTACAAAACCACCAAAAAATAAAAACACGGTTGAACTACCGTAATTGGCGGCGGCTTTTTTAATCTCCATAATGCCAACTAGCGGAAAGATCGTTAATGGTATTAAAGCCGTCACTGAAATTGACACCGCCTCGGTAATCCACCAAACAATCATCCAAAGCGCCACAGCAATGACTTTATCTGCACTTGGATTGAGTAATTCGAACGGTAAGTTATAAACCAGCAAGCACAAAAGCGGGCCAAGCAATAGGCCTATTCGTTTCACCGGAGAGTAACCACCTGGCAGCATAATGAATTATTTTTTAATAGCGACGTATTTCAAAAACTCACTTGGAATAAACGCTTGCTTAGTCTCCGACTGTTCGGACGCGTGAACCATTTCGACGATTTTTTCATTCACCGGGCAATCAATGCCCAACTCTTTGGCCTTATCAATGACCGCGCCATTCAATAGATCAATTTCAGTGAGTTTGCCATTGTGTAAATCCCACCACATAGAAGTACGTACGGTAGGATCAACATCTAACATTTTTCGCCCCACATTCATGAAAATAAAATTAGGAGCTTTGAGCATTTTAGGAATCCAGTGCGCAGGTAATGGTGAGAACTTAGGCAAAGTCATACCCATTGCATCTGTCACACTTAGCAATTCCTGCATAGCAAGCGCCAAACAAACTCGATGTGGGCGACTTTCTAACATAGCTCGAACAGGCACATCGGCCAAGGCGTTTAACGCATTGGTTAAATTAAGTTGCAGCTTACCCCAAGCATATCGACTGTAATCGGTCACACCTTGCGTTGGCAGTAAATCTGTATTGACCTTAGCTACCAGATCGCGCACATAATCAGATTGCTGCTCTAGAATCAGAGTGCCGAGTGAACCTCGGTGCAAATGATGGTCACTCATTTGCGCGACGTTAAACGCCACAATCGCGGGTATTACATTGTTGTCTGGAAAAAATGATTGAACTATATCACTGGAACCCAGGCCGTTTTGGGAACAAATAATCGTGGTGTTTGGCTTAACGATTGGCTTGATATCTTCAATAGCGGATTCTACGTCGGTTGCTTTTACCGTTAACCAAAGCACATCACACTCAACATCGCTTGGTGCTTGAATGTGATGCTCAATTGGGCTAGCAAACGACTCATTGCCTAAATAGTCAGTAAGCCTTAAGTTATTCGCAAAACGAGCTCGCATTGATTCTCGACCAACCACACTGACTGAAAAGCCATTACGTTCTTTATTTGCTTGTAAGCAACCCGCGAGAAAACCGCCAATTAAACCAGCGCCAAAAATAATGTGTTTTTGTATAACGGCCATATTCAGATAATTAAAATAACTTATTACTTAGACTTGTGGAAAACGTGATTTCTTTTCTAACTGGTAAACCGGCTGCGTGTTACGAATATAGATTTCACCGGATTTTTCAATTGGTTGATAATCCCATGCAACACCTTGGTCTCGCATTATTGTTTTTATGAACTTACGCCGGCGTTGACTTTCAAGCACACGTTCACGCAATGCCTCTTGATCGAAACGGTTTTCTATTTCAGCCACCCATTCTTTAATTGTAGCTTGATGGTCTTTGGAATCGGCTAAATTATTGATCTCGGTTGGATCGTTCTCAACATCATAGAACTGAATCGGGTCTTCACGTGAATAAATTAATTTGTGCGCACCACGGCGAATGCAATAAATCGGTACGGCCGTACCTTCACCGTAGTACTCGCCCAAAAAGTCATCATGACCACTGTCACCAGAGAGATGTGGCAACAGCGATTTACCTTCTAGTGGCGTAGCATAGTCACCTTCTTTGCCATCTCTTGCGAGTTCAACCAAAGTGGGTAGAAAATCCATATGAGAAACCGCTTTAGAGACACGCTTTGGCGAAAACATTTTTGGTGCATGAATAATTAACGGCACACGTGCTGAATTCTCCAAGTACGACATTTTGAACCACATGCCCCGCTCACCCAACATGTCGCCATGATCTGAAGTGAAAATGATAATCGTGTTATCACCAAAACCAGCTTGTTCAACGGCTTCTCGCAATTCGGCAACTTTCTCATCAATATCATTCAATGAACCATAATAGGCGTGACGTGCATTACGAATCGTATCGTCATCAAATTCATAATCGCTGGCGCCATAACCGTAACGCAAACGCCCTTCATGTGGATGCGCGTCGTGCGAACCGAGCGGCACTTTAGGCAAATCTATATCGTCGTGACGATACAAATCCCAATTTTTCTGCGTGCATAAATACGGATCGTGCGGTTGAATCATTGAAACGGTCATCATAAATGGCTGATCACTGTCTTCGCGAGCATGATCAAACAAAAAACGTTTAGCTTTGAATACGACTTCGTCATCATAACCCATATACATTGAACGTGTACACACACCCGCCTTGGTAACGACTTCCATATTATGAAACCAGTCCAGGCGCTCTGTGGGTCTATCCCACTCTGGGTGCCAGGTATAATCGGCTGGGTAAACATCGGTGGTTAAGCGCTCACCAAAACCATGCAGTTGGTCAGGGCCAACAAAGTGCATTTTACCGCTTAAACACGTGCGATAGCCTTCGGCGGCAAGATAGTGTGAGAAGGTCGGTATCTCAGGTGAAAAATCCACCGCATTATCCCAAGCGGCAATCGCACTCGGTGTGCGACCACTCATCATCACAAAACGCGACGGCGCACACAGTGGCGAATTTGTATACGCGGCATCAAACACAACGCCTTCTTCGGCAAGCCGGTCAATGGCAGGTGTTGTAACCAGCGGGTGACCATAAGCGGATAAAAATTGCGGAGCGAGTTGATCCGTTTGAATGATCAAGATATTAGGTGCACGGGACATATTTTTTGATACCTAACAAGACGGAGCTTAGCGTTATTGAAATATTCTTATTTAGAACGCTACTGTAGAGCATGAGACCTTTGCAGTAAAAATATTTTTGTCCAAGAACAAGGCAAAAGTGCACGGAAAAGCGGAGTTTACTCTCTGTAAATGAGCATTTGAGTACATTTTTAACGCAGTAATTGGGCAAAAAGGTTTTAGTGCAAAGGTCTCAGCATACATCCGCGTGAGAAACAAAACATCAACAACGTTATATAAACGACCTCTTTCAGTCAAATTTGTAAGCTTAATTTAGTAAGGACTCTTCGAATGGGTATGTGGTTAATAATTCGTAAGCCGTTTCTGTTACCCGCACTTGTTGTTCCAACTTAACGCTGTCGCCTTCACCAACGGCGCCTATATAACTTTCGATACCAACAACCATTCCAGCATTAACTGCCCATCGGCATACGGCTCAGCGCGAAAACCTGCATGCAAATCTGGAAACTCATCGCAGATACCCGCGCCGTGCATAATGCAAGTGTACGCCTGTAATTGAAACTCTTTTGGAATCGGCCATGCTTAAGCTCCGAGTGTTTTTGCTTTATCACGCAGCACGTGCTTTTGAATCTTGCCAGTGGCTGTTTTGGGTAATTCGCCAAAGACCACCTTTTTAGGTTTTTTAAAGCGCGCCATATTCTGTTGGCAAAAATCGATGATCTCTTGTTCACTTGCCGCAGCATTAGGGCCAAGTTCAACAAAGGCGCAAGGTACTTCGCCCCACTTATCATCTGGCATGGCAACAACAGCTGCCTCCCCAACAGCGGCATGCTTATACAACACACCTTCAACCTCAACCGATGAAATATTCTCACCACCAGAAATAATAATATCTTTTGCCCGATCACGAATTTGAATATAGCCATCAGGATGAATCACTGCTAAGTCACCACTATTAAACCAACCATTATTAAAGGCTTTTTCCGTTTCGCCTACGTCCTTCAAGTAACCTTTCATGACAGTATTGCCGCGAATCACAATCTCACCCATGCTTTCACCATCATGTGCAACTGGCTCGCCGGTATCGACATCAAGCACATCCACCGCTTCAGTCATTGCAAAGCGCACACCTTGGCGGGATTTTAATTGTGCTTGCGCTTCATTGCTTTGATCGCTCCAACTAAGCTGAGGTGCTGCCTGCAAAATATGGCCATAACTTTCGGTTAGGCCATACACATGCATTACATCAAAACCAAATGTTGTCATGCTTTCTAACACTGTGGCGGGTGGCGGTGCACCTGCCGTCATCACTTTGATCGAACGATTAAAATAAATTTTTTGTTCGCTTGGCGCATTCGCCAACATATTCAAAATTATTGGCGCGCCGCCAAAGTGCGTAATTTCATGCTCACGTAATAACTCAAAAAACTGACCCGGTTCAAACGCACGCAAGCAAACCACAGTTGCCGCTTTAGCCGCCATAGTCCATGCATGGCCCCAACCATTACAATGAAACATTGGCACCGAATACAAGTAACGCGGCATGTGCGGCACATTCCACGAAGCAATCGTACCCATGGTCATCAAATAAGATCCGCGGTGGTGATAGACCACGCCTTTAGGACGACCCGTTGTACCAGAGGTATAGTTCAGCGATAAAGCTTGCCACTCGTCTTTTGGCAAACGCCATTCGTAGCCTGCATCACCTTGATCAAGCAAGTCTTGGTAACGCGAGAAAACCAGGCCTTCGGGAATTGTATGTTGCTCTTCTGGGGCGGCATAAACATCATCGATTAATACAATTTCAGGCTGGCAGTTTGTTGATTCAAGCGCTTCAAGCAACACGGGCAATAAACCACGGTCAACAAGAAATATCTTGGATTCAGCATGATCAATAATATACGCAACGGTGTCGGCATCGAGCCTAGTATTGATGGTGTTCAGCACCGCACCCGCCATTGGAATTGCGAAATGGCATTCGAACATCTCTGGTGTATTGTGCGCAAATACAGAAACTGTGTCGTTAATGCCAATGCCTTTTTGCGTCAGCGTCGATGCCACCTGAACACAACGCTCTCGCGTTTGCGACCATGTAAAACTTAAATCGTTATAAATTAATGATTCATGATCTGGGTAGATATCAGCTGTTCGATGTAAGAATGAAACAGGTGAAAGCGCTACGTAGTTAGCATCGTTTTTAGCCAGCTGGTCGTATTCGATAGTCATAAATAGCGCTCCTCTATTTTCTCATTACGGCGTTTTGAGTCTCTATATTTTGAATAAAATCGCGCAGCAAATGTAAGACTTTTTTAGGCGCTTCGATTGGCAACATATGCCCATAATCATTTAGCACATGAGTTTGCGCGTTTAATTTTTCAGCCACCGCTTTGCCCGCTTTTAACGGGGTCATCTTATCTTGGCCTGCTAGGATCATCGCAGCAGGAGCGGTAACGGCTTGCGCGGCCTCATCACCGCCCAAGTAATTGGCGCAGGCTTGTAAATCTACCGCCAGCGGATTACTCGACATAATATGTCGGCCAATGCCAATTGGTTGCATACCCGGTGTCGGGCTGATACCCAACTGCATGCTTTGACCAAAACTCCATTGCACCATCATCGCGGCCGCTTTGTCATTCGATTTAATTGCTGTATCAATCAGCATTTGATTTACGGGTATTGCCGCACCCGTACCGATGCCACACAACGATTCAACCAGATCTGGGCGTTTGCTGGCCAGTTCTAAGGCCGTTAGAAAACCTTGTGAGTGCGCAACAATATGCGCTGATTCCACACTTGCAACGTTTAAAAGCTCAGCCAACCATTCACCGCTTTGCTCAATCGACGCTATCGGCTCGCCTTTTGATAAGGAGTGCCCTGGAAAGTCAGGTGCTAAAACTCCATAACCATTGTATGCAAACCAACGCGTTTGCAATGCCCAACTTCTGTGGTCTAAACCACTGCCGTGCAAAAACACCACACATGGCAAACTCGCGTCAAAGTCTTTGCCACCTGTCGCAATATGTATTTGCGAGCTATTCACTATTAACTTCATTTTGCATCTCCATCACGCGCGGCTGTTGCACGCTTGGCGGCTTTTAAACCAAGAGCAAAATCATTTTGAATATCGTTAATATTTTCAATACCCACCGAAACGCGAATCAAATCTTCACTAATTCCCGCAGCAACCATGGCTTCTTGACTCAAACGTGAGTGAGTTGTACTACCTGGGTGAAGTACAAGCGTGCGCGAATCACCCACGTTTGCTAAATTCGATGCCAATTGCAGGGCATCAATAAATGCAGCGCCTGCGGTGCGACCGCCTTTCACACCAAAACACAGCATTGAACCTGCGCCGTCTGGAAATAACTCTTTGGCCAAGGCATTGCTCGGATTAGTTTCTAAATCAGGATGATTAACCCAAGATACTTGCTCATGTGCTAATAACCACTGAGTTAAGGCATGCGCATTTTCAATGTGTTTTTGCACGCGCATACTTAAGGTTTCTAAACCTTGCAGAATAAGAAAGGCATTATTTGGGCTTAAACACGCACCTAGGTCTCGCATTGATTCTGCTCGAATTTTCATTGCCAAAGTATTGGGACCGAACTCCTCCCAGAACTTAATGCCGTGAAACGGCTCATAGGGTTCTGTTAATTCAGGGAAACGACCACTGGCTTCCCAATCAAAATTACCACCATCGATAATCACACCCGCCACCGCCGCACCATGGCCGCCCATCCATTTGGTTGCTGAGTGAACAATCACATTAGCACCTACCTCGAAGGTTTTAGATATGCCGGGTGGGGCAAAGGTTGCATCAACGACCACAGGCACACCGTGACCACTCGCTATTTTATTTATCTGCGGCAGGTTCGCGACTTCTAAGCCAGGGTTACCAATTGATTCGCAAAACACCATTTTGGTATTTGGCTGAATGGCAGCTTCAAGCGTCGACTCATCATTAATTGAAACAAACGTTGTTTCAATACCTAAACGCTTTAAGGTGTGGCGCAATAATGTTGCTGTTGAGCCATATATCTGCCCTGAAGAAACAATATGGTCGCCCGCTGAACACAAAGTGATAAACGTGGTGAATAAGGCGCTCATTCCCGATGCTGTGCAGATTGCACCGCTGCCACCTTCAAGCGCGGCAATGCGTTGCTCTAATACCGCCACTGTCGGGTTTGAGATGCGGCTATAGATATGCCCGCCTTGTTCCACATTAAATAATGACGAGGCATCGCTAACGCTTTCAAACACATAAGATGTGGTTTGATAGATAGGCACAGCGCGAGAACCATGATCACTCTCGGGCACATAGCCACTGTGTAATGCAATTGTATCAGGATGGTAAAAAGAAGAACGGCTCATACAGCACCTTGTTTATTTAGGTTTTAATTGTCGTATTAGATTTTATGTTTCGCGCCGCAAGCTAAAATATATAAGCCGCGAGCTAAAAACATTAAGCTGTTAGCGCTTGTTGCGAAAACGGAATATCATTAATCATGCCAATTTGAGCATTAATCTCAATACTTTTGTTGCTGTCGATAAAATCAATCGGCAACATGACATACGCTAAATGCTTATTAAATCGAGGTGACCAAGCATGTGCACGAATTTCGCCAATCGTTTGACCATCGTTAACAACATCAAACCCACCTGTCGTGTTGAGTGTATTCGAGAAATCCATTGTTTGCGAAAATGTAACACCTACAAGTTTACGTGTTTGCTTACCAGCCATCGCTTTTAATGCAGGCAAACTCAAACTCTCAATATCTGCATCTAGGTTCAAATAAGAATCCAGGCCACATTCAAATGGTGTATCAAATTCGTCCATATCATTGCCGAACGACAACAAACCGGCTTCGAGCCGTTCAATGCCATTAGGACAACCGGCTCGCACATTTAAATCTTCACCTTTGGCAAAGAGTTCATCCCATAAAGGTTCACCTAATTTGCTATCAGACAGGTAGATTTCGAAACCGCCTTGTTTGCTCCAGCCTGAACGCGCTACATATACAGAGGCGCCCATAAAATCGAGCATCTCACCTCTGAAGAAACGAATACTACGTACCACATCGCCAAATACACGAGACATCAACTCATCTGCTTTAGGGCCTTGTACAGCCAGCGGCGACACATCGGGCTCAAACACGTTAACGTCTAAGCCATAGCCTTGTGCAAGCCCTTGCGCGAAAAACTTAACATCACTATCCGCAATTGAAACCCAAAATCTTTGCTCACTGAGCTTAATAATAATTGGATCGTTTAAGATAAAACCCTCAGCATTACAAATGGGTGCGTACTTGCCTTGCAGTAAATCAATTTTACTTAAATCGCGAGGTGTCATTAACTGCGCAAGCTTGGCGGCGTCTGGGCCATTGAGTTCTACTTGGCGCTCAGCCGCTACATCCCAAACTTGTACATGCTCACACAAGTGCTCATAGTCCGCTTCGACTGACTCAAACACCGCTGGCAACAGCATATGGTTGTAGATCGTATAAGCTTTAACGCCGGCCGCTTCAACACGGCGAGTGAATGGCGTGCAGCGCAAGCGTCTGCCGATTGATAGAGTTTTATTGTGCATAACTTCTTATTTTTATTTTGAACACTAAATTGAAAATCCACCCAATTTAGTTTCTAAGTATTCACTTAAGCCTTCTCGCGCACCCTCGCGCCCTAGCCCACTGTGGTTCATCCCACCGAACGGCGCAGCCGCACTGGTAGGGTTGATATCATTAATGCCGATAATGCCAAAATTAAGTGCTTCAAACGCATGCATGGCGCGCGATAAATTCTGTGTGTAAATATACGCCGCTAGGCCATAGTGCGTGTCATTAGCCATCTCGATGACTTCATCGTAGTCGTCGAATACAATCACCGCGCCCACTGGGCCAAATGTCTCTTCTCGGTAAATCAGCATCTCAGTATTTACATTACTGATCAGTGTCGGTGCATAAAAATGTCCGTTAGCCAATTCACCTTCTTCCAAACGCTTACCACCATTATGCAGGATTGCACCTTTCGCCAATGCATCTTGCACTTGCTTATCGACCTTATTAACGGCGGCTGCATTGACTAACGGCCCGATACTTGAGGTTGGTGCCATACCGTCACCGGCTTGCATTTTGGCGACGCGTGCACTAAAGGTTTCGATAAACGGCTCTAGAATACCGCGCTGCACAAAAATACGATTCGGGCTAATACAAGCTTGACCAGTGTTTAAAAATTTCACCAATGACGCGCCTTTCGCTGCATGCACTGGATCCGCGTCATCAAATACAATAAACGGCGCATGACCACCGAGTTCCATTGATACGTGTTTTAACGTCGGCGCTGCCTCTCGTGCGAGCTTTTGCCCCACGACTGTAGAACCTGTAAAGGTCAGTTTTTTAACTTTTGTATTACTGCAAAATTCATCGCCAATTTCACGAGGGTCTTCTGCGGTAACTAAATTCACCACGCCTGGTGGCACACCGGCTTCGTGCAATATTTCAATAATTGCTTGCGCACACAGCGGTGTTGCTTCCGCTGGCTTTAATACAATCGTACAACCTGCCGCAATTGCTGGTGCAACTTTACGCGTGACCATTGAGATTGGGTAATTCCAAGGTGTGACTGCCGCAACCACACCCACTGCTTGATAACGCACAATAAAACGTTGGTCAGCACGTGCACTGGGGATCGTTTCACCATAAACGCGCTTGGCTTCTTCGGCAAACCAGCGCAAAAAGTCCGCCCCGTATTGCACTTCATTCATCGAGGCTTTCAAAGGCTTGCCTTGCTCTTTGGTCATCAGCTCAGCCAATTGAGTTTTACGCTCAAGCATTAACGCGTGCGCTTTGTGCAATACATCAGCACGTTGATAGGCGGTGGTTTTTGACCACGTTTGGAACGCATCGTGTGCCGCATCAATTGCTTGCGCCGCGTAGTCGCGGCCACCATCCGCCACATCACCGATGTGTTCTCCATTTGCAGGATTGGTAACCGCAAACGTACTACCGGTTTCTAACCATTGACCATTAATGTACATAGTAAACCTCTTAGTCTTAAACCTCTTTAGTCAATTTAGTCAATTCGCCAGCCAAGCTCATCTATTCGGTCGCCGCTGGAAATATGTTCTGGCATATCTGACAGTACCATTTCAGCTTCGCAGGCTACGCGCCCATCGGGCAACAAGATTTCCCCGCGTGCCTTGCCGATCCGACCTTTCATGCGTGTTGATACGCCAACTGCTCTGATTGGTTCACCTACGGGTACTGGCAAACGGTATTTGATATCAAGTATGACGGTCATCATAAAATGGTGATGATCTTTGATCATCGCGCAACGCCCTATTATTTCGTCGAGCATGGTTGCCAAAATACCGCCATGCACAATGCCAGGATAACCTTCAAAACGCCTATCAAGTGTGATCGTGCTGGTAATTGTGTCAACGCCATCGTCAAAGAACTGCATTTTTAGCCCGGACTCATTTGAGCGCCCGCAGACGAAACAGTTTTCGGCATTAGGTTGCTTGTGCGTACAAGCAGAAAAATCTGACATGATGTTTATCTACCCTTTTTTAGAAAGTTAATTAGCAAGTTAGTCGTTTTTATATCACGTTAATTGCGTTGATATATCGCATGGCCACCAACAAAAGTAGCATCTACTCTAATGTCAGCGATTTTTGTTGGATTAGTCAGTGGGTCACCATTTAAAATCACTAAATCCGCAAGCTTGCCTGATTCAATTGAACCAATTTGGTCTTCTTTAAATGTCTGCCATGCGGCATCGATTGTTGTCGCGCGTAATGCAGCCATTGGGCTGATTCTCTGTTCAGGGCCAATCACATTACCACCAGAGGAAATTCGGTTAACCGCCGACCAGACAAGTCGCAAGGGTTGCATTGGCACAACGGGCGAATCAAGATGGATCGTATAACGCAAGCCTAAGTCTTCAGACGCTTTAGCAGGGCTCATAAACGCCGCCCGTTCTGGACCCATAAAAATATCACGGTGTCGGTCACCCCAATAGTAGGTGTGTGCACTGAAAAATGAGGGTGTTATACCTAACTGCTTCATGCGTTCAAGTTGGTCTTGCCGAGCCATTTGCGCGTGTATCAAAATATGTCTTGGATCTTCACGCGGGTATGCTTGTTGCGCGGCCTCAACGGCATTCAAAATCTCTTCAATTGATTGATCACCATTGCCATGAATCGCAAGTTGTAAGCCACGCTTGTGGAAGTCCATTACCCATTTATTTAAGCTCTCAACACTTTGGTTTGTATGGCCTTTGAAGTCTGCGCTCTCGTTGTGTGGCACGACATGATATGGCTGACTTAAGTATCCGGTGTAGCCTTGAATGCTACCATCGGCCACAATTTTAATTGCACCGAGTCTTGCTCGGTCGTTGTTCTCGACACGTTTGTTGGATAATTCTTCATCACTCAATACGGTATGTAACGGCCAAATCTCTGCTCGCTGTGGCAATAAGTTATAGCGCGACGCAGTTTGCAGGCCCACCACCATACGTTTATCTGCCGCGCCATTTTGTACGGTGGTCACACCTTGGCTGGCGTACTCAGAAGATGCGGCGCGCATAATTTGCCATGTTTCTTGCAATGAGAAATTAGTCGCTGCTGCCATGATGTCCATCGTGGCAGTTTCTTTAAGTAGACCCGTAAGGTTGCCACTTGAATCTTTTACAATAACGCCGCCCTCAGGTGATTCAGTATTGTTATCAATACCCATGCGCGCGAGTGCCACACTGTTTGCTACTCCCATATGGCCTGAAACATGCATCGCATATATCGGATTATCGGTTGACACAGCATCTAAATCTTCACGCGTTGGGTGGCGACCTTCAGCAATCAACGTATCGTCGTACCCCATACCAAACAACCATTCGTTTTTGTCCTTGGTTTTTAGCATGGCCGATAACGATCCTTGTAGCTCTGCAATGGTCGTGACATTACCGATTGGCGGTGCATTCAAATCAGCTGACACTGCAAATGCACCCGAACCGGGGAAATGTCCATGCGCATCAATAAAACCTGGGATTAATGTGCGACCTGCGAGGTCATGCACTATCGTGTCATTATTGGTTTGCTCTAAGATATCTTCGGTGCTGCCAACTTGGATAATGCGATCGCCTTTTAACAATACAGCACTCGCTATCGTACCATCCGCATCCATGGTTAAGACTTGGCCGTTAATAAACGCTTGCGACTCTGCAACCTTTGCTGGCTGAATTGAAGACCAAACGTATATCGCCACTGTTGCCAGCGCAATAACGATAAAACAGACTATGCCCAGAATTATTTTTTTCATTATAGTTATACCTTGGCAGACTATGTATTAGACTTAAGTTTGCCACACTTTTGTACCATTTAATAAGTCATCAAGCGACCAGCATACGCTCATTTATTGCAATACTCTTTGGCTTTGATTTAGCATTATTTGTTGTTTGATTAATTATCGATTTTACTTATGCCAAATAGTCTAAAACTGCTCAGCGATATCTGTTTATGAAAAAGCATTATATTTCTGCTGAACAATTACTAAACGACTCATTTTGTTTAGCCAAACAAATTCATTCAAGTGGTTTTAAGCCCGATTTAATCATTGGAGTGTGGCGTGGCGGAACCCCAATCGGCATCGCAATTCACGAATATTTCGACTACGTGGGGATTCTGTCTGACCACTTTCCGATTCGCACCTCGTCCTACTACGGCATTGATCAAGCGGATAGAAATGTAAAAGTCGATGGGCTTGAATATGTAATCAGCAACATTCATGCAGATACAAAAATACTCTTAGTCGACGACGTATTTGATTCTGGCCGCAGCATTGCTGCCATATTAGAGGCGCTTGACCTGCAAACCAAAGAGTCATTGCCACGAGCCATCAAGATCGCCTGCCCATGGTACAAACCATCACGCAATACCACAAACTTTAAACCGGACTTTTGGCTACACGAAACGGATGATTGGTTGGTGTTTCCGCATGAGCTGAGCGGTTTGAGCAAAGAAGAAGTGCTCGAAAAAAACTCATCGATTTCAAAAATTATTAACGGCGAATAGCACGCAAAACGCATAACAAGGAAGTTTTAATTGCATTGACTAAAACTTAGCGGTATTATTTTTAAATGCGAATGATTCTTATTTAGATTTAAAAATTGATTAATGCGTTTTATATAAGCATATGCCCGATTTAGTTATTAATACATCACGTCACCAGTGGGTTATACCGCACGATTGCAGCGTGCTGAAATTATTAGTGGAGCGTCGGAACATTCGTGCAAACGACTTAAGGTTTAAATCACGCCAAGAATGTCACCAATTCATTAAAACGCTTTTTCTATTGTCTTTTGAAGACGAACAGAAAAATCAAAAACAATCGCCTTTAGCTGTGTTGGGTCGCAAATTAGTTGCGATTCAATCAAGCAATACAGCGGCTGCATACCCTAACTCTTAGAAACCGATATAAACCAACAGGAACCGAATTGCCATGCACTCAACGACCAATAACAAAGACGCTAATTTTGACGATTTAATGGCAAGCCTATTTATCTTAGTCACCCACCACAGTCTCGCTCAATGCAATGCAACATTGCCCGTTATTGTTGAACGATTAAATCAATTATCTCACCACCCTGAGATTGAGTTTTTTCCTAATCAACAGAAAGTCATTGCCAAGATGCAACAACTTTGGCGCGCTCGTTTATTTCAAGAACAAACCAGAAAGCAGATCCATTAATCATTCCTTATTTTCTTATTTTCTTATTTTCTTATTTCAGCATAAAAATGTCATGAAAATGATTAAAACAATATAATAGTTTGTATAAAACCGATTATTCCAAACTTATAATTTGGAATAATCGAATAAATTCAGCATATATTAATCAAACCAATATATGCCAATGTCTTCTCTTATAAATACACTCGAAACCTCGCCTCACCCCAAAGACGCCCAACTTGCAGAGCAGCGAAAACAAATATTAGAGAACAAACTTATTGATGAAAATGCATTGGTAGAACAATTACTGTCCGCACCGATATTTGTTCAATCCCAACGCGACAGTGTTGTTAAACAATCAAAACAGTTAGTCGCTGCTTGTCGCGAAGACAAATCGAATCGAAGCTTATTAGATTCATTTTTACAAGAATTCGGATTATCCAACTCCGAAGGCGTAGCGCTGATGTGTCTAGCCGAAGCCCTGCTTCGTATACCCGATACGGTAACTGCGGATCGTTTAATTGCTGAAAAGATTGCCACTGGCGATTGGCAAAGTCATAGTGGCAATTCTGATTCGATATTTGTAAACAGTGCAACATGGGGCATGATTTTAACCGGCAAGTTAATACAACTCGATACCCGCATCACTCAACATCCCGGAACTTGGGTTAAATCCTTAAGCAGCAAACTCAGCGAACCCATCGTGCGCAGAGCCGTAATGCAAGCTATGCGCTTAATGGGCGGACAATACGTGCTTGGTCGCACGATTAATGAAGGCTTGAAAAAAGCAAGGTTAGACAATAGCTCAAACAATACGCAAGCACCACGTTACTCGTTTGACATGCTTGGAGAAGGCGCGCGCACCTTTGATGACGCCAAACGTTATTACGACTCTTACGCCAACGCCTTCGACCATATTGGCAAAAGCAATACAGAGAACAATGTTTACCAAGCCAATGGTATTTCAGTAAAGCTATCGGCCTTGCACCCGCAATTTCATTTTGCGCATGCACACACCGTCATGCACGAATTACTGCCGCTAATCAAATCCTTATGCGTTAAGGCGAAGAGCTATGGCCTTGGCTTGAGCATAGATGCCGAAGAAGCTGCGCGACTTGATTTATCCTTAGATATTTTTGCTGAACTCGCTGCTGATCCAGCGCTTGCTGAGTGGGATGGTTTAGGCTATGTATTACAGGCCTATCAAAAACGCGCACCCACCGTTGCGCAATGGCTAAACACATTAGCGGAACACACGAACCGCCGAATCATGGTGCGGCTAGTTAAAGGTGCCTATTGGGATGGCGAAATAAAGCACGCACAAGAACAAGGCTTGGACGACTACCCCGTGTTCACACGTAAAACGAACACGGATTTATGCTACCTAAACTGCGCGCATACCTTGTTATCAAATAGGCAAAACCTATTCCCACAATTTGCAACGCACAATGCTAGCACCGCTGTATCGATCCTGGAGTTAGCGAAACTCGTAGACAACGATGATTTTGAGTTTCAACGCTTACACGGTATGGGTGAGCTTATGTATGCGCAACTCAAAAAACTTATTACACAGTTCTACCCTGCTGCGAGTGACTATTCATTACGCATCTACGCGCCGATTGGTCAACACCAAGATTTATTGCCGTATTTGGTTAGACGCTTATTAGAAAATGGTGCGAACAGTTCTTTTGTAAACCGCTTTTTGGATGACGCCAGCCCGATCGACGAATTAATCGGCGATGTGGTTGAAGAAGTCGCACAGTCCCAACCTTATCGGCACAACAAAATCCCAAAACCCAGCGATATTTTTATTCACGCCAATGAACACAGACAAAACGCGCAGGGCATCGACCTTGATGACGCGAACGCAACTAACAAAATAAGCAAGGCAATCGAACAATGCAAAAAGCATAAGTATGTTGGCCACTCAATCATTAATGGCCAAGCAGTCATTGGCGAAACAATTAACGTTTATAGCCCAATTGATACACAAAAAGTTGTTGGTACAAGCAGTTTAATGAATGCACAACAATATGAAGATGCTCTAACACATGGGCATGCCGCCAAATCACATTGGGGAACAAGTTCAGCTAAAACGCGCGCCGTTATTTTGAACAATATGGCTGATGCGCTTGAGCAAAACACACATGAGTTAATTGCACTAATCAATCAAGAAGCTGGGCGGACAATTGACGACTGCGTTTCAGAAGTGCGTGAAGCCGTCGATTTTTGCCGCTTTTATGCATTGCAAGCAGCAAAGCCAGAACATAACTTACCCGCACTGGGAATGTTTCTTTGCATCAGCCCATGGAATTTCCCGTTAGCTATTTTTACTGGCCAGATCTCTGCTGCCTTAGCAACTGGTAATTGCGTTCTTGCAAAGCCGGCTGATCAAACCCCATTAATAGCCGCGCATGCGGTTAGTCTGTTTCATCATGCTGGCTGCCCCGTTGATGTCTTGCAGTTACTGATTGACGATGGCCCTAGCTTGGGTGCGCAAATTTTGCCAGACCCACGATTAAACGGCGTGGCTTTTACTGGCTCGACGGAAGTAGCAACAACAATCAATCAAACATTGAGTCAACGAAAAGGTGAAACAATTCCATTGATTGCCGAAACCGGCGGACAAAACTGTATGGTTGTTGATTCCACCGCACTGCCAGAGCAAGTTGTGGATGACGTGATTGCGTCGGCGTTTTACAGCGCAGGTCAACGCTGTTCCGCGCTACGAGTTCTCTATGTGCAAGACGTGGTCAGCGACAAAATACTAACCATGCTCAAAGGCGCCTTAGAATCAGTACAACTCGGCGACCCAAGTCTATTATCCACGGACGTTGGCCCGGTGATTGATCGCCGCGCATTTGACGCGCTCGAGCAACATGTGGAAATGACCGCCCCTATTGCCAGTAACACTATGCAAGTAAAAGTGCATAAGTCTGCGTCGAAAAATGGCAACTATTTTGCACCTCGAGTATTTGAAATTGATTCGATCAAACATCTAAAGCGGGAAGTCTTTGGCCCGGTGCTGCACATTATTCGCTACTCAATGTCTGAACTCGACTCGGTGATAGATGACATCAACAGTACAGGCTACGGCCTTACCTTCGGCGTGCATAGCCGAATCGAGGCGTTTGCAGACTATCTTTGCCGTAAAACAACTGCCGGCAATAATTACATCAACCGCACAACCATTGGCGCTGTGGTTGGTGTAACGCCCTTTGGTGGTCACGGTCTATCTGGAACCGGTCCTAAAGCGGGCGGGCCAAATTACTTATGCCGCTTTCAACGTCGGCTAGCCGCAAATCCAACAACTGGGTCTAAACAAGTAATTGATCTCGAGACTCCAGATACCAAACTCACTGAAATATTCAACAACGCCAACTTAATAGAGACTCCACAAAACCAACCATGGCAAGCACTTAGCTGTGAACAACGCCAAAACAAAATAGTCGAAGTGGTTAATAAATTAGACTCAACGCTCGGTGATATCATCCAAAATTGTGTAACGAAAGTATCACAACATATTGGGCATCAACGCCTTTTAACTGGCCCAACGGGTGAAAAGAATACCTTAGCAATGCATCAGCGCGGCAGATTACTGCTTGTTGTTTCTAGTCAAGACAACCTGGAACAATTACTGGCTATTGCCAGTATTGCATTATGCGCCGGCAATACCCTCGCCATTGTCAGCATTGACAATAATGCTCAACAAATGACCGAGCAGATCGTCAATATCTTGAGCTTAGGAGCTGACTATAAGGCTGTGCAAATGATTAGCGAAGCAACACATTTTTTTGGTGTCTGCGTATCAACTGCAAACCCTACTAGAGACTTGATCCGCGAGCACTTAGCAAACGGTGATGGCGCATTAAAACCGCTGATTGAGTTCGACCAATCTGTACTAAACGCCAAAACAAGCATCGCGTATGTCAGCTCGATGATTTATGAGCGCACCACTACTGAAAACTTGGTAGCCCGTGGCGGCAATACACAATTATTTAACCTTTGATGTTGAACTCATCACTGCTTACGAACATTCATAGTTCAGAACGTGATCCTTTTCATACCTTTAATTTGGGACGTCGTGTCAAACGAGTGAAGCTATCCAGTCACACCTCACGCGTTTGTTGCCGCCATTCCAGTAAAGCAGGTAGAACAATCAGGTTACACAGAACCGTAGAGATCATGCCTATCGTCAATAATGTGCCCATGCTGCTCATGCCATTGTGAGATGAGAACGCTAAACTCCCGAACGAGATCACGGTTGTTAGCGCACTATAAAAAATTGCTCTAGCGGTGGTGGATTGCAGTAGTTCGTATTTTGTATTCTGAGACCGACTATGCCAGCGATGCACTAAGTGGATTCCAGAATCGACACCGATACCGAGCATTAATGGAATCACAATCACGTTGGTAAAATTAAACGGAACGTTAACCACAACCATGCATGCGACTGTGATCAATAGGCTTAACAGCAACGGGCAAAGCACTAATAAAACATCACTAAGATTGCGCCAAATCAGTATTAATAACAATGTAATCAATACAAACGCTGAGATTAAAGCTTGTTTAAATGACAGTTTAGTCGCTTGCTCAAATGCCGCGATATTAACCGCCATACCCGTAGCATGGGGCGCAACGGCCTGAATAGCAGAAACAAAATTGCGTAAGTTTTGCGCATCTCGTAAATCTTGCTCTGGAAACACTTGCATTCGCGCTCGGCCACTCTCTGCCAACAACCAACTTTTTATCTGACTTGGTAGTCGTGCGATGTCTATTTGCTTAACGGCAAGTGATCTGCGGGCCTGTTCAAGCGCATTCGGCAGTTCGCCAGCAAGACTGGTGTACAACTCAGAAAGCACCATTGGGTCTTGGCTACTCTCAACTTGTTCTGCAAGTTTAGTCAAGGCTGTCGCTAAGTCTATTTGCGTTTGAGAAAATTCTTCTGTCTCGCTTTTAGCCGCACCTGTCTCTAGATATTTAATGAGTGCGTCTATTGCAGCAAGTTGCTGATCTAATGTGACTCCGTTATCTTCAGTCACTTCTATTTTTTCAAACAAGGTTTTTAAAGAACCGAGTCTTTCGAGTTTCTGTTGCTGCTCCTTAGGTATTAAATGATCCAGTGTTAAAACAGAATTAACTTCGGGCAATTGCTCAAGGGTACTCGCCAGAACTTGTGCTTCAGCAAGGTTGTCGACCAGCACGTCCGCGTGCCACGGCGACGCTGCACCTGACTGATTTAACAAGTCATTAAACGCCTGTACCGACTCGGTTCCTGGGTCGCGCATTTGCACTATATTTGGATCAAACCGTGCCTTGGGAACAAGATATATGGACAACATTAATACACACGCAGAGGCCAGTAATACAACACGACAATGACGTGGCGCTAAACTCAAAAATCCGAAATTAAAACGCAAGCTACGATTTAGGAGCTGCTTTTGATTTATCTTTAATATGCTTGTCAGTAACGCTGGGAGCAACGTGACTGTTAGAAATAAGATGATAAACATGCCACTGCCGGCAATCATACCAAGCTCCGCCACACCCAGATAAGGTGTGGGCACAAACACCCAAAATGCGATTGAGGTTGAGACGGTGCAAATCAGCAGAGAACCACCGATTTTAGACATTGCTAACGTCATTGCCTCAAAATTTGAATGCCCATTTTTAATTGAGTCGGCATAACAAATCCCCAAATGAATAAGGAAGTCTACGCCTAAGCCAATAAATAAAATCCCGACAGAGATTGAAACGATATTCAGATGCCCAACTAAAAGTGCGGCAGAGCCCGCCATCCAGATTAAACCAACCAACAAAGTCGCTACCGAAGCAATCACAAGTTGAACTGACCTAAGTGCTAGAAAGAGTGCAAACACCACGAGAGCAAAACAAAAGACACCCGCAATACCAACATCCCAAGCGATACCCACCATTTCTTCCTGATTAAGGGCTGGGTTGCCAGTCATTCTGACAGTCACTGTAGGGTGATCATCAAAACCCAAACGCTGAATTTGCTGGCGAACAACTGACATTGCATGATCAGCCGCAAACACACTCTTAAAGTTGAGCACGGGTTGCACAATAAGAATTTGCTGTTTCGACTCATTTTCGCTTAAATCAGCTTCAAATAGTTTGAACAACGAATACTCGTTCGTTTCAATCCTTCGAGGGCTAAGAGCATGCTGAGTCGCCTGCGTAAAATGCTCAAGCAGCGGTGTCCAACGCTGTTCATAATCAAATAAGAAACGCGAAGCACGCATACTTTTGCCGAGTTCCTCGGTTAAGCCAGCAATGTTTGGTCGTGCTTCAAGTGATAGCAAAAAGGATCTGGATTGAGCTAATAGTGAGGCTACTTGATTGAATTGATTTTCATTCAAATAAAGCAAACCGTGCAGAATAAAAAATTCGTCACCACTTTGCTGATATACGCTTTGGATTGCGTCGGGTAGATTGCTCAAATCGCGAGATAATTGCTCAGCGGCCTGTTTCGTACGCGCGGGTGAATCAGCATCAATGACTAAGATCAAGGCATTTTCAATATCGGGAAAAACCGCAGAAAACTCGGCTTGATTGATCCTCGATTCAAGCTTAGGCGAAACCAAATCTAAATTATTGGAATTAACTCCTAGACTACTAATTGCAAGACCTGCAAACAACAAAGTCGCGAAACTGATCAGTACCAAGGTGGCACTGGGACGGTTTTGAATTAAGCCAACCCAGCGAACAAGCAGTTGTGTTGCTGTGTTATTTGGAATACTTGGGTGTGCGCTCATAGAGCACTACAATCTACTGTAATAGCAGCAAATATTCCATGTAAAAAAGAAATGTTAGATTGAATGTAAATATACTATTAGGCTCATTTATCAATCGGCACATCACGGTTCACTTTGACTTGTTCAATCACCATGTAGCTGTGGGTTTGCGATACGCCTGGAAAACGCACGACTTGTGCGAGTACGTTGCGATAGTCTTCCATAATGTCGAAGCGTACTTTGAGTAAATAATCATAACCGCCCGCAACCATGTGGCACTCGGCAACGTGTGCGCTTTGCATGATTTGCTGCTTAAAGTCTGAGAACACATCTTCGGTTGTTCGATCTAGCGACACTTGAATAAACGCAACAGTGCCGTAGCCAAGCAAGTCAGAATCTAAAATTGCGCTATAACCTTGAATATAGCCGGCTTCTTCTAGGCGCTTTACGCGCTCTAAACAAGGGCTGGGGCTTAGGCTAACGTGCTCAGCGAGCGCCACATTTGACATGCGCCCGTCTGCTTGCAAGGCATCCAAGATAGTGCGATCAATGCGATCTAAATTTCGATGCCTTTTTAGCGGTGGTTTTTTATCTTTGCTGCTCAATGCTTTTTTGACGTGTTTATTTGATTGAATCGTAGCTGGGCAAATATTTTTATTAATACTCGCGCCCGTTCACAGTATCATTACCAGTTAAACCATCTTACGCAAGCATTAATTACGCGGCTAACGAAACACTACAGATAAGTAAGATTAAATACGTGACTGCACACCATTCAAATATTGCTTGCCTATTAGCCAGTGGCTTATCGCGTCGTTTTGGCAAATATAACAAGCTGCTGGCTGATTTCAAGAAAGCACCAATGGTCACGCATGCAGCTAATGCGGTCAGCAACGCAGGTTTTGATAAAGTCTACGCCGTCGTGAATGAGGACCCCGCTCTGCATCGCGTTTTATCGGATTACGACATTGAACTGATTATTAATAAGCATGCTGAAAACGGACAAAGCCAAGCAATTAAGTT